>JAMOOP010000001.1 GCA_027065385.1 Campylobacteraceae bacterium
TATTTTTATATTAGATACTTTGTAGTATAATTTCTATGATTCTTAGTTGTGTGAGCATACATTCTAAGAATCATCTTTTTCTTTAAACTATTCCTAATTCTTTATATTTTTTGTCTAAAGTGTAGTACCTATTTAATAGGTTGCCATCTATATTTAGGATTTACAACATTAATAAATGGAACATTCTCTGCTACATGACATATATTACAACTCTGCTTGGTTTTGTTATACTCTTGCCAAATCTTTTTTGAATCCTTTTTGGCTAATGTATCTTTCATATTTTTATATTGAGTATCTAAAAATAGAGTATTACTATTGTGTTTTCGTTTGGGTCTTCTCTCTATACCATTAATAATTGCTTTTTTAATTTTATCTAGTTGATAATTTGCTAGAGGATAGTTTTTATCTTTTAAAGCAAAATAAAAGCTATTAAATCTAAAGCCCACTTCAACCATAGCAAGGTCAAATCCTCTAAACTGTTTTTGTATTTTTTTAAACTTTTCTTGGGTACTATTTGTATCCATAAGCCACTCTGATGAGGTTGAGTAGCTATTAGCAAATAGTGTTCCAATAAATAATATTGATAATAGAACTATTCTCATTATTTTACTTTTTTACCTTTGGATTTGCATATATACTTACTTTTTCTCGTTGCTCTTTGGTTAAAATATTTTGCACATCAATTACACATTGTAGATGTTGTATTGTTAAGTTTTCTTTCTTTTTAGCAATAGTTTTAACCAATTCAGACATCTCTTTTGATACGCTTTTTTGATTTCCTTCATTTTTTTCTAAGAGTTCAAGTAATTTTAGTTCCAATGCCTTAATCTCTTTTGCCTCTTTTATAATATTTGGTTTCTTCTCTTTTTTCATTTTAACTAAAGTCTCTATTTGCTCTTTACTTAAACCAAGTGTTGAACTTTGTGGGTGGTGAAGTACTAACCCAATTGCATAAGGAAGATTTTTTGGAATTAAAAAGTAATCTTTTGGAAAGTTCTCATTTTTATTAAAAGGGCTAGGTTCACCTGCAACCTTTGCTATTTTAGCCTTCATCTTATTTTTATCTATAGGTATATTAGCATCTGCCATAAGTGATAGACTTAAAGTAGTTGTTAAAAGAAGTGTTATTGATTTTTTCATTATTGTTCCTTGTTTTTTTATAATCATAATAGAATAAGCTTATAGATAGTTATATAAATAGGTTTTCTTCTCCAATTTTCTATATATGGCAACTAAAGCTTAATTTACTCTTTAACTCTCTCTTCTCTTCTTCTGTTAATACTTCTATGCGAATTTAAATCAAATAACTCTTTCTATTCTGCGATTTTAAAGGTAAGAATAAATTTAAGACATTTTAGCATTTTCTCTGTGGTTGGGTATGGGAGGGAGGGTTAGAGAATTTAGTTATATTGTATTTAATTCTTTTGCTAAAATATCAGTTACAGAATATAAATATCTTTAATTTCAAAAGGAGGTTATGAGTATTAGGGTTCATAAATATATTCTGTTAAGAGAAGTATATCATATTAAAATAAAATTAATAGCATAATTATTTAAAATTTTTAATTTTTTTTTAATAAAACTATATTTTTTCTCTTTAATCTCTCTTTTGTGTTATAATAGTAAAAAAAATAGGAGTAAAAATATGAGAAGATTTTTAATATATTTTACCATAATAATAGTTTTTATAGGGTGTGGAAGTACCTCGACTAATAAAAAGTCTGTTGATATGGCTAAATATTTTCCAGATACAAATAGGGAAAAAAGCTTTTATACTATAACAGATAATGGTGATAATGATTTGTATGATGAACATATATCTATAGATAAAAATACTATTACTATTAAGGTTGATAATATTACAAAAAGAGTTATTACTATAAATGATAGTACTATTATTCAGTTAAATAGTGATGATAATTTAACTAGAGTTATGGAGAGAAGTATTGAAGAGGGGAAAATACTCTATACTTTACCAAAAAGTATAGTAGTTAAAGATATAAAGTTTGAGGATAATATCTTAGGACATGAAACTATAGAGTCCAGCAAAACATGCCGATTAGCACAAAAAATAGATAAGCTTGATGATTATGATATTAAATATAATGGTAATATTCTTAAGTTTAAATGTATAGAAGATAAAAAAATAGTAACTAAAGTTAAAGAGAACTTACCAGATTATATAAATTTAACTGATGGTGAGGAGAAATCCGATTATGATATATCATATTTTTATATGAAAGAGAAAGTAGGTTTAATTGTTGAGATTAATGATAACTGTGTTGTTGAAAATGGTAAGAGTACAAGAGTTAATGACCTATCTACACAGTGTAAAGAGAAAAATTATACTCACACTTTCTTTTTAGAGTAGTGTGGCTTTTGGCTCTCCTATATAGTAGCCTTGTGAGTAGTCTGCACCAAGAGATACAACCTCATCATAAATCTCTTGGTTAGATACATACTCTACAACTGTTTTTGTTCCTAACTTTTTAGAAAAAGCGATTATTGCTTCTACAATGATTTTAGACTGTTTATCTGTAACTATATTTTTAATTAATCCTCCATCTATTTTAATATAATCAACATCTAAATTTAATATATATTCAAAATTGGCATAACCTGTTCCAAAATCGTCTATTGAAATTTTTACACCAAACTCTTTAATCTTTTTTATAAATATATTAACTACTTTAAAATCTCTAATCTCTTCTGATTCTGTAATCTCAAATACTATCTTTTCAGGGTGAGGATAATCTTTTAGTTTAGCATAAATATATTGTCTAGTCTCTATATTCATAATATCATCTGTACTAAGATTAATAGAGCAGTCATATTCAGGTCTATCTTTAAATATATTTAGAGTCTTATCTATAACTACCCTTGTAATTGTTGAGTATAGTTTAGCTCTTTTTGCTACTTCTAAAAAGAAAAAAGGAGATACCACTTTTTGATTATTGTCTATCATTCGTATAAGTGCTTCATACTTTACAATTTTTTTAGTTTTATTGTCTTGTATTGGTTGGAAATATGGTATAAATTTATTATTAGATATAGCCCTTTTTATATTTTTAATCCAAGCTATATTTTTAGCATAATCCTCTTCATTTTGCATATTATGATTATATAATAGAAACTTTCTATTATTCTGTTTAGCAATATTTCTAGCAATAGAAGCATATAGTGATAGGTTCTCAAAGTTCTTATCATGCTTATAGTAAGAGATACCAGCACTTAAAGTAAAACCTATACACTCAGGAGCATTACAATCTAGCGTATTTACCTCTATGCCATTTATTACTTTTAATAAAAACTTTTTATAATTTTCTATATTTATTTTTCCCTCTTCACATAGAACTAAAAACTCATCATTATATACTCTATATATATTACACTTTTCATCTTTTAGCATCTCTTTTAAAAGATTTGCCATGTGGAGTAGTACTTTATCTCCTATTTTATTACCATATAGATTATTGAGTCTCATAAAATCATCAATATTTAGATAAAATAGAATTGGTTTTTTGAACTCTTTTATATCTTCTATAAAAGCATTTTTATTTGGTAGTCTAGTTAATACATCAATCTTCTGTTTGGCTAACTTCTCTTTTGTCTCCATTAACTCTGTAATATCATGTCTTACTGCTATATACTCTATAATTTTACCACTATTATTAAGTATAGGAATGATTGTTGCATTTACTATATAACTATCACCATTTTTTTTTCTATTTTCAACTATACCTCTCCATATTTTCTTAGCTTCTATAGTCCTCCACATATCTTTAAATACTTTTTTAGGAACATCAGGGTGTCTAATAATATTATGAGGAGAGCCTAAAAGCTCCTCTTCTGTATATCCAGATATTTCACAAAATTGTTTATTTACATAAGTAATAATACCACTTAAATCTGTTTTAGAGACAATACTAGTCTCATCTATAGCCATTTTGTAACCATTAAGAAAGTTAATACTATTTTTTTGCTTATTTTTTAATATAAAACTTGTGGAATTAAATAATTTTTTAAAAGACATTCTATAACCTTAATATATAATTAAGTATTATAGTCTATTAATAGTGAAAGAGGTATTAAAAAGAGTTTATTTATATTGATAATAGTTAAAATGTGATTTATAATTTAACATTTCATATAAAATATTTTTATATCTTAATCTTTAATTAATACCAAAAGTGTAAACTACCTATATAAAATCCTTAAAAATACTGCTTGGAGATAATATATGCACCTAAAATTAGAAGAAAAGATGAAGAGTTTAGGCTCTTTTATATTTGACAATCCCATAAAAGTGATAATTGCTATATTGGTCTCTATTGCACTATTTGCTTCATCTAAAATTGAGCTATCTCATAATCCTCTATATTGGTTTCAACCAAGTGATTATAATAGAGTATCAACACAAGAAATAGATAAAAAGATGAACGGAACAGTAACTATCGAGGTGGTAGTTGATACGGGAGTTGAAAATGGTTGGAATGACCCAAATAGATTAAATAGTCTAAATAGTTTATCTAAAAAATTAGAGAGTTATGTAGATAACTATACACATATTGGAAAAGTAGTCTCAATTGCTACTATAGTTAAAGAGACAAATAGAGCTTTACATGAAAATAGAGAAGAGTTCTACTCAATTCCAAAAGATGCCAATTTAGTATCACAAGAGCTACTTCTTTTTGAAAATTCAGGTTCAGATGATTTAGAAGATGTAGTAGATAGTCAATTCTCAAAAGCTAGAGTTACAATTAAATTACCATGGACAGATGCTGTAAAAGCTGTAGGTGTATTAAATTTTGTAAAAGATGAAGTAAAAAAATCTTTTCCTAAAGATAAAATAGAGATAACTGGTATGATACCACTTCTTATTAACACCTTTTCACAAGCTATTCACTCATCTGTTATTAGTTATTTTATTGCATTTATTGGTATAACATTTATGATGATGTTAATTTTAGGTTCAGTTCGTATTGGA
>JAMOOP010000002.1 GCA_027065385.1 Campylobacteraceae bacterium
ATATTGGCATGTTTTTCCCTAAAGTGGATAAAAAGAATCGGCAAAATCATGAGAATAATGTATTGTGGGATGTTATAGTAGGTGGAGGGTATGAAAAGACGGGGTGATTTTGTCTAAAGTGTAGTTAAATAGACAAAAACCCATAGATTGAGTAGGTGTAGCGTGATGTCCTGGGGGACGAACTGCACAAAATGCTCTATCAAATCTACTCTCTTTTATTCCATCAATAGCCTCTAAACCAGCCCCAACAGCTTTTAGGGCTGATTTATAAGACTCTTTTGATAGAACAGTATCTAAATCTATTGGTATCTCATTTTTACTTTTCTCTTTTACTGTTTGGATTAGAGATTTATTATGTACCATCTCTATATCATCTTTTGTTGCAAACCTTGGTTTTATCTCTATTAATTTATCTATTATGGTTTTAATTTTTAAATTAATACTAATTAATCTCTCTACAGACTCAGGGTGATTTCCACCCGTATTATGTTTTAGATAAATATTATCTGTTATCCAAGCTACCCTTTTCATATTTATTCACTTTCACTCTCTTTTATTGAATTACTATCCATTGTTAAAATAGTTGTAATTCCTAGAGCCTCTTTTATTTTAGCCTCTATCTCATCTCTTAATTTAGTATCTTCTTTAAATCTCTTTTTAACATTCTCTTTTCCTTGACCTAGTTTTCCCTCTCCATAACTAAACCAAGCTCCACTTTTATCTATAATATCAAGTTTAACTCCATAATCAACTATCTCACCCTCCTTTGAAATTCCTTCACCAAACATAATATCAAATTCTGCTTGTCTAAATGGAGGAGCTACTTTATTTTTAATAACTTTTGCTTTTACTCTATTTCCTATTTGTGACTCTCCCTGTTTTAGAGTAGCTATTCTTCTTACATCAATTCTAACAGATGCGTAAAATTTAAGAGCATTTCCACCAGTTGTTATCTCATTTGAACCATATCCTACCATGCCTATTTTTTGTCTAAGTTGATTAATAAATATTACAGTTGTATCTGTTTTATGTAAGATACTTGTTAGTTTTCTAAGAGCTTTACTCATAAGTCTAGCTTGAAGTCCCATCTGTTGGTCGCCCATTTCACCCTCTATTTCAGCTTTTGGAGTAAGAGCAGCTACAGAGTCAACTACTATTACATCAACAGCTCCTGACCTAGCTAAAGTCTCTAATACATCTAAAGCTTGTTCTCCAAAATCTGGTTGAGATACTAAAAGGTTCTCTACATCAACACCTAAATTTTTAGCATATAGAACATCTAGTGCATGTTCTGCATCTATAAATGCACAAACTTTATCTTTAGCTTGTGCTGAAGCTGTAATTTGAAGTGCTAGAGTTGTTTTTCCTGAACTTTCAGGTCCATAAACTTCAATAACTCTACCAACAGGAACACCACCAATGCCTAAAGCCATATCAAGCCCTAAAGAGCCTGTACTAATTGCCTCTATTGGTTCAATATCTTTATCACCTAATCTAATTACAGTTCCTTTACCAAATGTTTTATCTATCTGTTTTAATGCCATATCTAAAGCTTTTTGTTTATTTGCGTCCATATTAGTTATTAACACCTTTTGTTTTTTTTATTTCTATTATAGTATATTTTTCTAAATAATTTGGATAAAATTAGATAATAATTTCAATTTTAAAAATTTAAATATAAAGGAATATATTATGGATAAAAAAATCAAAAGGTCAGTGGCTACACTTTTAGCACATATAATAAAGGTTGATAAGAGAGATATAGAAAAAGAGGCTTCTCTATTTTGTTCTCTAATGGGACAAGATTTTGGTTGTAATGAAGATGAAGCTTTAGCTTTTTTAAAAGCATCTATGAATGAAGATTATAATTTAGATGAACATATAGATATTATTAATAAAGCTTTAAAAGATGATAAGCTAAGTAAAATGCACATTTTACAACAGTTAAATCATATAATTTATTCTGATACTATATCAGATGAGGATTATAAGATATTTGAAAAGATAAAAAAGAGACTTTTTCCAGATATTGACTAACTTTTATTATTTTTATATGTTTATTTTGATATTATATGACTATATAGTTCAAGGGAAGGAGTCAAGATGGATAAGATGCTAAAAGAGTCTGTTGCAACTCTATTTTGTCATGCAATGAAACTAGACAATAAAGATTTAGTAGTAGAAAAGCCTATATTCTGCCGTTTTATGGGGCAAAACTTTGATTGTGATAGTGAAGATTCACAAGAGCTTTTAGATACTATTATGGAGAAAGATTGTGATAATATTGATACTCATATATCAATTATATCTAATGGTCTTTATAATGAACCATACTCTAAAATGAGTATTTTAAAACAGCTAAATCATATTATCTTTAGAAGTAGAATGAAAACTGAAGATTATGAATTCTTTGATAAAGTGAAACATTCCTTTTTTGCTCGATAATTTCGAGCAAAATTTAATGTTTGTTTCTGTTTTCAATAAACTCTTTATATTCCATATCTTCATTTAAAACATGCTCTACTAACCAAGTGGATACAAATTCGCCTATATCTTTAATATGTGTCTCTTTATCTATACCTACACATAGGTCTCTAACTTTATTGGAAAACTCATTATGTTGTTTAATATGCTCTTTAAGATTAGGATAACCCTGCTCTTGCATATACATCTCTTCATATAGGAAATGTTCAATTCCATAATCATTTAAAGCTAAAAATAATTCTCTAAAATGTTCATGGTCATCAACTCCAGCTTCAACTAAATCATAAATCTCATTTGATAGTTTAAATAACCCCTTATGTTGTTTATCGATTTTCTCTTCATTCATTGAATATTCATCTTTCCATTTTAATAATATCATTGTTTTCCTCCATTATAAATAATTCTATAGTATAGGTTAAGAACGCTTATAACACTATTAAATATTATTAAATTATCTATAAGTGACTTTATGGTTAAAAATATTTCTATTTTCTATCTTTTTATAATGGTTTAATTCTCAATAGACTACAATAACCACATTTAATATAAAAGGGCAATAATGAAATTTACAGGTAAAATCGTATTAGTAACAGGTTCAAGCAGAGGAATAGGAGCAGAAATTGCTAAAACATTAGCAGATTTTGGATTAAAAGTTTGGATAAACTATAGAAGTGGAGAAGCTGAAGCTACAGCTGTTTTAGAAGATATAGTAAAAAGTGGAGGAGAAGCAGATATTATAGGTTTTGATGTAAGTGATGAGAGTGCTTTTGTTAGTGCTATTAAACATATAGTCTCAACTGATGGAGAGTTATCCTATTTAGTTAATAATGCAGGAATTACAAATGATAAATTAGCAATAAGAATGAAAGTGAATGATTTTATGTCTGTAATTGATGCTAACTTAAAATCAACATTTATTGGGTGTAGAGAGGCTGTTAAAGTTATGAGTAAAAAAAGATTTGGTTCTGTTGTAAATATATCTTCAATTGTTGGTGAAACTGGAAATGCAGGACAGACTAACTACTCTGCAAGTAAAGGTGGTGTTATTGCTATGACTAAATCTTTTGCTATGGAGTCAGCACCAAGAGGTATTAGATTTAATAATATCACCCCTGGTTTTATAGCTACAGAGATGACAGCAGTTCTTAAAGATGAGGTAAAAGATAGTTTTACTTCTAAAATTCCTCTTGGAAGATTTGGAGAGCCAAAAGAGGTAGCAGAAGCTGTAGCATTTCTTTTAAGTGACCACTCATCTTATATTACAGGTGAGACTTTAAAAGTTAATGGTGGAATGCTTATGTAATTAGGCTTTCTTATGAATAGACTACTTATTTTAGAAGATGACAGACTCCTTAATGAGACTTTAGAAGATTTTTTAGAGGAGGAGGGTTATAATATTAAAATAGCCCTTGACCCATATAGTGCTTTAGAATTAACATATCAAAATAGATTTGACCTTTATCTTTTTGATGTAAATCTTCCTTATGAAAGTGGTTTTTCTCTTCTTCAAAAATTAAGAGATAGTGGAGATATGACACCTACTATCTTTTTAACATCAAGAGATGATAAATCTTCTATGATAGAGGGTTTTAATATAGGTTGTGATGATTATATGAAAAAACCTATAGACCTAGATGAACTACATTTGCGAATAAAAGCTCTACTTCGACGACAAATTAGAAGTAATATAATAGAGTTTAATAGTTATACTATTGATTGTAATGCAAAAAAACTCTATTTTAAAGGAAAACTTCTATCAGTTACAACAAAAGCTATAGAGTTATTACTATTATTAATTATTTCCAAAGGAGAGGTAGTATCTATAGAGGAGATAGAAGATAGACTTTGGCATGTAAATGAAAATGCTAGTTTAGGTTCTATTCGTGTATATATTACTACTTTAAAAAAATATTTTCCTACAAATATTGAAAATATAAGAGGAATTGGTTATCGTTTTATAGCTACAGAGTAAATTTTAACAAAAAACAACTATTTTTATCTTGTTTTAAATAAAATATAATATAATATATTTAAATATAATAAAGGATATATTGTATTATGGAAAAGTTATTACTCTATTATACACTATTTACTCTCACAGGCATAGCTATAGGTCTATTTATATCAAACTTTTTTTTAAGAAATAGATTTAAAGTGAAAGTAGATTTATTAAATAGTAATATTAAAGAGAAAGAGAACTGTTTAAAAGAGTTAGAGAGTGAATGTTCTAATAAAAAAGAGAAACTTGATAAAATAGTTATGGATAGTATTATATGTAAAGCTCAACTTCTTGAAACCTCAAATAGTTTACGAAAAAAGGCTGATGAGGTTTATAGAGCAGAAGAGAAGTTAAACGATATAAAAAAGAGAATATCAAATATAAAAAAAATAGAAACTAAAAATAAAAAACTTTTAATAGAGGTATCTAAATTAAAACAAGAACTTAGCCATTTAAGTAAAGATAGTATACTATTAGATGAATTTAAAAGATTAAAAAAGATAATAAAAGAGAGAGATAAAGAGTTAGAGGCTATTAAAAAGAAAAATAAAACAGAAGAGTTAAGTTATTTTAAAATATCAAAAGACCAATTTAAACAGATAGAAAAAAAATTAAAAGAGTATAAAACTAAAAGTGATATTTTAGAAAAAGAGAATATAAACTTAAATAATATTAAAGGCAAACAAGAAATTAATATATTAGAAAAAATAAATAGCTCTTTTTTTAAGTTTTCAAATTCCTCTTTAACTCCTAAAACTCTATATGAGTTAGATAGTAAATAGGGTTAAATAGACTACTTTCCAAATTAATCCTTTTTTGATATAATCAATTAAAAAATAAAGAGATAAAAATGCCATTTATTAAAAAAGCTTTCTATATAGAAAAACCTATTAAGACTTTTCTTTTTCTTATACGAGAGTTTAATTTTACGCAAGGAGAGGCACAAAGAGTTATATCAAAAGGTCGCATACTTATAGATGGAAAATCTATTTATGATAAAAGTGCTACTATAGAAGGTCATATTGAAATAGTTTATTTTGAACCTAAAAGTAGAGGTTTAAAGCCTATTTTTATTACAGATAAATTTTTAGTTTTTGATAAACCATCAGGTGTATTAGTACACCCTAACAGTATGGCTACAGAGTACTCAATATTAGATGAGATACGAATTCATTCTGGAGCTAATGCTAATGCAACACATAGAATAGATATGGAAACATCAGGGCTACTTTTAGCTAGTAGAGATAAAGATGCAGAGAGATTTTTAAAAGGCTCTTTTGAGAGAAAAACTATTAAAAAAGGTTATTTAGCATGGGTAGATGGAAGAGTAGATAAATCTTTTTCTGTAGAAGAGCCAATTAAGATAAGAGATGATTATTCAGCAAGTAAACATAAAGTAGAAATTTCCAAAAATGGAAAATATGCAAAAACAGACTTTATTCCACTATATTATGATGAAAAATTAGACACAACTTTAATTGAGTGTTATCCTTTAACAGGAAGAACACATCAAATAAGAATACATCTGTTTCATGTGAAACATCGTATTTTGGGCGATCCGATATATGGAACAACATTTAAAGATGCAAATAGTTATTTAGAAGGAACTTTATCTAAAGAGGATAGATTAATTGCGACTAAAGCTACAAGATTACTTTTACATGCTAATAGCATCTCTTTTAATTATGGGTGTAGATATAAGATTTTTTCTAAAGTTAATTTTAGGAAAATGAGAAGTGAGATTTATAGAGGTAGAGAGATTTGAGATATATATTAATACTGTTTATAGTTTTTATATATATTGGTTGTGGTATTGATAGTTCAAAAGATGATTATAGATTTTTTCTATATAGACTATTTAAGACAGAATATTTTTGGAAAGATAAAGTTCAAAGAGATAGTTCATACTATTTATATAGTAATCCACAAGAGATGATAGATGGATTAAAATATAAAGCTAAAGATAGATGGAGTATGGTTTTAACAAAAAGCCAAAATAATAATTTTTTAAATCAAAAGGCAACTGGATTTGGATTTTCTTATACTTTAGAAAATAATAACTCTACTATTGTATTTGTTCGTATTGACTCACCTGCTAATAAAGCAGGTATTAAAAGAGGGGATTTACTACTTAAAGTTGATAATAAAAATATAACTTATCAAAATATATTAGAAGCCACTAAAAATTTAGATAGTAATAGTCAATTTTTAATATATAGACCATCTATAGATAAAAATATAACTATTAATATAACTTCACAAGAATATACTTTTAAAGTAACCTCATCATCTATAGTTTTATCGGATATTGGTCAAGAAGTTGGTTATTTACGATTAGACTCATTTACGGCAGAGGCTACAGAAGAGATAGAGAGTGCTTTTGATTTTTTTAAATCTAAAAATATACAAAATCTTATTATTGATATGCGTTATAATAGTGGAGGTTCAATTATTACAGCCTCAATTTTATTAGACAAACTTTTAAGAGATAGAGATGAAGAGATACAGTTTTCATTAAGATGGAACAGTGATTTTCAAAATAAAAACGAAGTAGGTCGTTTTGAGACTGATAATAACTCATTAGATTTAGATAAAATTATTTTTTTAACATCAAGAGCTACTGCTAGTGCTAGTGAATTAGTTATAAATGCTCTTAAGCCCTATAAAGGTAGTGATATTGTATTGGTAGGAGATAGAACTTATGGTAAACCTGTGGGAATGGAGGGAAAAACAGATGGGAAATATATATTTTATTTAGTTAATTTTGTAATCTCTAATGCAGATGGGTTTTATAACTATTTTAATGGTTTAGATGTGACTAATGGTTGCTCTGCTGTAGATGACTTAACACACCAATTAGGAGATAGAGAAGAGAGTATGCTTAAAAAAGCTCTTTTTTATATTGATAATGGTAGATGTTGACACAAATCAATAAAGAGTAAATATAAATAGGATAATATACCTCCTATTTAAAAAAGGATATATATGAATTACCCAGATTTTTTTAATAAAATTAAAACAATAAAACTACAAGACCCACTATCAGCCTTTTTAGGAACATTTGAAAATGGTATTGTAGAGTTTACATATTTAGATGTAGTAAAGAGTGCAGGACATAGTTGTCCTACGGTTGCTGGTGCATATTTATGTACGCTAAAGGGTTTACAGGCTCTATATAAAGATGAGTTGCCACAAAGAGGCAATATAAAAGTAGAGTTTTCAGAGTCTCAAACAGATGGAGTAGCAGGAGTTATTGCTTCGGTTATTACTAATATTACAGGTGCTACAACCGATTTTGGATTTAAGGGAATAGGTGGAAATTTTAATAGAACTGATTTAATGTTCTTTAGTCAAAATATAAAATCTAGTGTTAAATTTACAAGATTAGATACAAATAAGTCTGTAGAGGTTAATTATAATCCAAATACTATACCACCTCTTCCAGAGCAACAATCTCTTATGCAAAAAATTATGCAAGGTGTGGCAACCTCTGAAGAGAAAGAGGCATTTGGAAAAGCTTGGCAAGATAGAGTTAAACGAATTTTTGAAAATATAGATAGTGTAGTTACTACTTTTTGATTATAATCAATCTATCTATAAGAAAAAATAATTATAATAATAAAAAAATAAAATAGGAGATAATATGTCTGAAATTAAAAAAGAAGAAATTGAGGTAATGGGTTCAACTGTACCATTTTTTACATATACAATGGGAGAGACTCAATATTATGAGTTTGATACATCAAAATGTGGACCTCCAGACCCAATGGTAAATGCAATGGCAGGACTTAAACTTATTGATGCACCAAATAAAGAGTTGGTAATGATAAACCATAAAAAACCTGCTGGATTATTAGATAAAATAGGTGAAAATTTTAATAATCGTACTGAAAAATTAGATGATGGTAGAGTTAAAATTATTTTCTCATATAAGGGTGAAGATAGCCAAAAGGCTGATTTAAATCAAACTAGCTGTCACGGATAATTTATGTTTGCTATATCTAAAGATTTTGCACCACCACTAAAACTAATTGCCCCTTTTTTTAAAATAGGGGTCTCTTTTTATCTTATAGCTATGGTAGCTCTAATGGCTTTTAATAGTTCATTTTCATATCAAGAGATGGCAATAGCAGGTTGGATACACCTCTTTCTACTCGGTTTTGTTATGGTTATTATCTTTGGAGCTATGGCACAACTTATTCCTGTAGTATTAGAAGTGGGTCATGCTATTGTTGACCTATATTATGTAATATTGCCTCTACTTGCTATTGGTGCTATTATTATGGTTTTAGGTTTTTGGATTGAGCCTATAGTTTTGCCTTATGGTGGTGTTTTAGTTTTAACCTCAATGATGATATTTGCAACAGAAGCATTTGCTACACTTAAAAAAGCAGAAATTAATACTATTACTGTAAAAACAGTAGCAATTAGTAATACATTTTTACTTTTAGGAATTATTACAGGTTTTATAATAGCTTTAGGGCTTAGTGGAACTATTAGTGTAGATGTAGAGAGTATGCTAAAAGCACATGTTTATGCAGTATTGGGTGGATTTGTACTTTTAACTATTATGGGATTATCTTTAACTCTTATTCCAATGTTCTCTTTAGCTCATGGATTTAATGAAAGACCCATAAAAATAGGATTTAATTTAGTTGCATTAGGTGTTGCTACTGTTTTTATTGGTTTAGTTTTTAATATATCAATATTTGAATATTTAGGATATATTACTACTTTTATAGGTGTTGGATTTTATATCTATCAAATATATCTAATCTATATTTTAACAGTTAGAAAAGAGTTAGATATTTGGGCAAAATCTATGTTATTTGGATTTGGTTCTCTTATTTTATCTATGCTTTTAGGCTTAATATCTTTTCTTCCTAATATTAGTGAAGTTTGGTTACACAGTGCTATATGGTTCTTTATGTTAGGATTTATAGGTTTTTTAATAAATGGTCACCTATATAAAATAGTTCCATTTTTAGTATGGTTTGAAAGATTTTCTCCACTTGTAGGAAAAGAGAGAGTTCCAATGCTTCATGAGATGTATCCAAAAGAACAGGCTAATATGATGTTTTGGTTTACCTCTATAGGAGTTATTTTAGGTGGATTAGGACTTTTAGTAGAGAATGATTTTCTATTTAAATCAGGAGTATCACTTATGCTATTTGGGGCTATATTTTTATATATCTCGATGTCAAAAATGTTAAGTTATGGAAAATAAGGAAAAAATATGTGTAAAATAACAAAAGATAATATATTTGAAGCAATATCTACAGTAATAGACCCAGAAGTTGGATTTAATTTAGTGGAGATGGGTTTAATATATGACGCTATAATTGATGAGTCATGTAATACAAAAGTAATTATGACTCTATCTACTAGAGGTTGTCCACTTCATCAAATGATTACAAAATGGGTTCAAGAGGCAGTTGAGAAATTAGATGGCATAGGAGAAGTTGAAGTTGAAGTTGTATGGGAACCAGCTTGGAATATCTCTATGGCAGATGATAATGTTAAAAAGGCTCTTGGAGGATTTTAATCTATATAAGCCATTCTTTTAAGAGCTTAGGAAGTAAAAGGTTATATTTCTTGTTCTATTTTAATATAATTAAACCATTTAATATAATCTTTTGAATTTTTATGATATCCGATAATTTCTGTATATATCTCCTCTTTAGGACTAATTAGAAAAACATCAGGGTAGCCTTTAGGTTTATATCTTTTAGGAAAGATACTACTAATACCATCTAAATATAATAAAACAAATTCATTTTTTAATCTTTTTGATATATTTGTATCTGTAGAGAGTTTGTTTTTTAGTTTATTACACCATCTACAATTTTTTTTACTAAATAGAATAAATATCGATTTATTTTTATCTTTTGCAACTGTTAGTGCTTTATTATAATCTAAATAGATAGTTAAATTACTATCTGAATATAGTATACTAAGAAAAAGCATACTATATATTGTTTTTTTTAAAAACATATATTAATATTTATAACTTACAGAAAATCTAATATCATCAGCTTCAATATCAACATCTTGTGGTTTTACCCAACCTGTACATCTAATATTTGGTGTAAAATCATGTTGGAGGTGTGTATATCTAATTTGAGCAGGTAGATTTTTTTCTCCCATTAAATTAAAGTTCCAATATGCCTCATAAGCATCTCCCCTTACTGCTATTTTTGAACCCATTGCACTATCTTCTGCCCATGTCATTGGTGTCCAATATTTTGAACCATGATTATACTCAAATCCAAATCGTCCATCACTTGTAATCATATCAGGAATTGTCATACCTATCCAATAAGACCTACCTGTTTTATCACCAGTTGAACCTAAAAGCTCTTTTCCATCATCTGGTTGATATACTGATTGAGCAATTGAAGCAAAAAAGATTGTATCATCTAAGAAATCATTAATCTCATCTCCAATACCATCAACTTGTAATGATAATGCACTAAGCTGTGCCATTCCTGCATCAAGAGATTTATTTGTACCTGTTCCATCTGCTAACTTAGCACCAATAGGAGTTCCAGCTCTTGCACCTTTTGTATTAAAGATTACAGCATGTTGTCCCATTAAATTATATTGACCATTATTATATAAAGAGGCTAAAGCTATAAGGAAATCAACATTTTCACTTACATCACCATCTTTTTGTGCATAAGGTTTATACCCTTTTGCATCATATAGAGTCTCCATTCCACCAGCATGAGACCTTCCATAAACAAGTTTTAAGTAAGAGCCTTCAATTAATTTATCACTATTTAATTTAATCATACCAGCATCAACTTCCATATTAGTTATATGTGCCAAAGGAGATGCTGGGTCTTTTTCATTTTCTCTACCATTAATTAAAAAACCATCACTTGATGGTCTTCTACCAATACTAAATGAGTATGGTAAATCTTTATCAGAGTAAATAAAATAAGCTCTTCTTACTCTAAGTAGTGTATCAGAAGCTTTTGAAGAACCAGCCCAACTTTTATATGATGGGTCTCCATGTGCAAATAGATGAGCTCCCCAAATATAGTAAGCTGCTAATTGACCTTGAAAAGATAGCGTATCAGTAGGTGCTGATTTCATATTTAAAATTAATCTACTTGTAAATAGAGCATCATTACTCTCTTCTGTTCCTGACCAATTTTTACCTTTATAACTATATTTATTATATTTGTAGTTGATATTATCAATTGTAGTTCTAAAATCTGTACTAAACTTAATATTATCAAACGCATCATGTGCTCTTACTTTATTTAGTTTTTTATTTAGTTGTTTAATTTTTTTCTCTAAATCGGTAATCTTTTTAGATGACCCCTTCTCATCTGTTTTAATATCTTTTTTCTCTACCTTTTGAGCTTCTAATATACTAATTCTCTCTTTTAGTGCTTCAATTTCTGACATAGTAGTATCTGATTGTTCAAAGTTACTAACTCCTCCTAAGTCTCCACCTGCTATACTTAATGTTAAAATTGCACTTGTCGATAGTAAAATTTTTTTCATACACACTTCCTCTCTTAATTTAATTATAAAATATTCTAGCAAAGATGATATAATAGAAATATTAATATAAATTTTTTTTATATTAATTATAGTTTTTAGTATAATAGAGTAACAATCTATATAGAGTTTCTAACCTCTTTATCTATTCTAATAATATCATCTATATTTTTAGCTCTAATATTTTCAAACTCTTTATAGGCTTTAAGTACTATTTTACTCATTTCAAAAAAGTTACACTCACCTTTTTCAAACTTTTTAATAGCCTCTTCATTACTAGCATTAACTACAACTCCCAAGTGAGGATTAGCTAAAAGATGTTCTTTTATCTCCCAAGTTGGGTATCTCTCTTTGGTAATTGGTTTAAACTCGACCGAACCCATTTTAAGTAAATCAACTGGAGGCAATATTTCATCTTCTACTCTATTATTTAGTGCAAAAGCAATAGGAAGTTTCATATCAACCCCTGCAAAATGGGCTGTGGTTGAGCCATCTTTAAACTCTACTAAAGCGTGAATAATTGATTTTTTCTCTATAAAAGCTCCTATATTAGTTGTATTAAAAAGCCATTTAGCTTCTAGTAATTCAAATAGTTTATTTGTCATAGTAGCACTATCAATAGTAATCTTATTTCCCATTGACCAATTTGGGTGATTTAGAGCCTCTTTAAATGTGGCGTTTTTCATATCTTCTATTTTCCAATCTCTAAATGCTCCACCAGATGCTGTTATATATAATTTAGAGACTGGTCTATTATTCATTAAATACCATAATCCAAAATGTTCACTATCAATGGGGACTATTTTACTTATATCTATAAACTCACCTGCAACAACTAAAGATTCTTTATTAGCTAGTGCTACTTTTTTTCCCAATTCAATAGCTTTTAAAGTAGGAGATAATCCCACATATCCAACTAAAGCATTAACTATTGTTTCACTTTTACTTAATTCAAGCAGTTCTAATATTCCACTCTCTCCAATAAACACATTTGAGTGGTTTACTTTATCTCTATCTTTAATATCTGAAATAGCTACAAATTTAGGATTAAACTCTGATATTTGTCTATTTAATAACTCTATATTTTTACCAGCAACTATTGCTTCCACTCTAAAACCGTATCTTTTAGCAATTAAAAGAGTATTAACTCCAATAGAACCAGTTGAACCTAAAAGTACTATAGATTTCATATTATATAGCTCTCAATGTAATAACCATAATAATAGCACCAAATAGATACCCATCAACTCTATCTAAAACTCCCCCATGACCTGGTAGAAGAGTACCACTATCTTTAACTCCTGCTTCTCTTTTTAAATAACTCTCAAAAAGGTCTCCAAATATAGAAGCAACAGAAGTAAGTAGCGAAACAATAATAGCTACAGATATAGATACTAAATCCATACTATAAGCTAAATAAGTACCAAAAATTGTAGCAAAAAAGACACCTCCTGCTACACCTTCTAAAGTTTTATTTGGAGAGGTTGGAGAGAACGGCGTTTTTCCAATAGTTTTTCCAACAAAAAATGCACCTACATCACTCATAGCTACAATAACAAGTAACCAAAACATCCACTCTATACCATACTCTCTATAGAGCATAAAGATATAAAGGAAACCACTTACAGGATATAAAAAAGGCAGTATAAGTTTTCTTTTAATATGTTTTTTTGTATAAGCTAATTTCCCACCTAAAAAGATTGCTATTACAAAAAATAGGTCGTCTGGATTTGGGTAAAAGTATGCAACTACCCATATAGCTGTAGCATAATAGTAAGGTGCTTTTCTTTGAATATCATAGAGTTTCATTGCCTCACTAAACCCTACAAAATAGAATAGACCTAAAAAAGCCCACATAAGTGTATAATTATCAATAACTCCAACAGCAACTACTACAGCTAATAGTAGCAGTCCTGTAATCCATCTCTCTTTATTCTCTGTAATAAATTTCATTGATGCTCTTTCTCTTTTTGAGAATTATAACAAAAATTTAATAACTAATGTATTTTTTACTATTTTAATCTATATCTAACACCTACAAATAGTTTAGTCTCTACATCATCATTACCATTATCGTCAATACCATCATCAACACTTTTAAAACTTAGAGTTGTATCTAAACTAAGTCTATTTGCTATATAGTAAGCAAATGTACTAGATAATGTATTGGTTGTAGTATCTTCTAAGTCGCTATCTGTCGGTTTATAATAGTCAAAAATCCAACTATTTTCCCAATCAACTCTATCACTTAACTCATAAGAGTATGTTATTGTATTTGTAAATTTATGACCTGTATCACCATTTAATATAGTTGAATATTTTGCTCTTTCAAAAAATTGACTTTTTAAACCAATAGGATTACCATACTCAAACTCTACATCTAAAGTTGGGTCTTCATCATGGTTATCATAGTTTGAAAAAATCTTTCCTACACCTCCACGAACAATCCAACCATGATAACGAGGGAAAATATTTTCATCAACTAAAATCTCCTCTATTCTAATAATACCAAAACTATTAAGTTCCTCTTTAGTTAAACCACTACTTTTAAATAGCTTACTCATATCGTTAAACCAATATTTTTTATACTCTCTTGCTGAGTACTTAGAAATATATTCACTCTCTTTTGAGATAATATCAGCTAATTGTAGTGCTATAGATTTCGTAATCTCTCCATCTATAATATTTCTCTCTTTTAAATCACTTAATATTCTAATAGATTTAGCATAAGGTGTAGCATCATAAATTCGACCATATCCAGCTCCAGCTCCAGCCTGAAAATATGGGTCATCTGCACTGTCTGCACCTAACTGCTTTCTATAACCAAAAGTTCCACTACCATAAACTAAAAGATTTTTATCAACATTTATTAAATATTTATCTACATGACCTGTCATTAAACCATTATAAGAGTCTTGAGAATCTTCATCTTTATTATCACTTTTAGATATATCATAATTACCATCAAGTCTAAAATCTTGTGCATAATCTAGTGTCATATTTCTTAATTTATAATAACCATTTAACTTACCATCATAACTAGTGTCTTTCCCACTATCTGATGATGAAGTTAATGAGAATTGTCCATTTAAATAAGCCTCATCAAAAAATGTATCTGTAATTTTATAATCGGTCATATCCAAATTTTGAATATCATCTGCAAAAGCTGTTGAAGTTAAAATAACTACTGTCAATAGTGAATATTTATACTTTTTTATCATTTAGTATCCTTTATAAAAATGGAGTAAATCCATTTTTATACATATTTTATACTATTTTCTCTTAATATATTATAATGTATTTTTATTTGTTCCCTGTATCTCTTTATTATTAATAGTAATCTTCTCCTCTCCATTATCAAAAATAATAGCTTTTGCACTCTTTTTTACTTTATAAATTAGAGCATAATTTATTATTTTCTCTTTTTTAGGTTTTTTACCTTTTATATCTTCTACTCCAATTTTTACTACTATATTTCCATTTTCTGATATTGGTACATCAACAGCTGTTACTGTTTTATAATTACTCTCTTTAAATGTATAGATTAAAAGATTATCTTGAGTGAAATCTATTTTTGATTTTTCTATTATATCTAAGAAGTTATCTTTCTTACTCCACCCTTTTTGAGATTTAATCTCTTTTGTAAATTTATCTAACTCCTCTTTTTTAGTAATAACTTTTGTCTCTAAATTTTTATACCCTTTATCTGTAAAATTAATTGGAATTTTTAAAATCATATTGCTAATTTTTAATTTTGGTTTAACTTTTATAATATTTACAGTCTCTATAGTTTTACTACAACCCATAAAGAAAATTGAAATAATCGCTACTATTAGTAGATTTCTCATTACTTATCCTTCTTTTTTCTTTAATTATAACATAATTTTTAGTAGTATCTAATATAAAATTGGATAGAATTCGCGACCTAAATTTAGCTTTAGGGTACTGCGTGAAGAATTTTTATATAACACGCACCGATTATATAAGAGTTGGTTTAAACTAAAACATCAGTTAACCAGACGCAAATTAGGTGCTAAAAACCACACTAGGAGTAACCAATGAAGGTTAGACCATCAGTAAAAAAAATGTGTGATGATTGCAAAGTAATCAAACGAAAAGGTATCGTTAGAGTTATCTGCAAAAATCCAAAACATAAACAAAGACAAGGATAAGCATGGCACGGATTTCAGGTGTTGATTTACCTAAGAAAAAAAGAATAGAGTATGCACTTACTTACATCTATGGTATAGGATTACATAGTTCAAGAAAAATTCTTGATGCAACAGGTGTTGATTATAACACTAGAGTATATGAGTTAACTGACGCACAAGCTGCTTTAATTCGTAACGAAATTACTGAAAACTTTATGGTTGAGGGTGACCTTAGAAAGAAAGTTACAATGGATATTAAAGGTCTTATGGATTTAGGCTCTTACAGAGGACTAAGACACAGAAGAGGACTTCCTGTTCGTGGTCAAAAGACTAAAACAAACGCTAGAACTCGTAAGGGTAAAAGAAAAACTGTTGGTGCAGCATAAGAAGGTAATGGATAATGGCTAAGAAAAAAGCAAAAAAGAATATTGCTAAAGGTGTAGTATATGTAGCAGCTACCTTTAACAATACTGTAATTACAGTAACTGACGAGATGGGAAATGTTCTTGCGTGGAGTTCTGCTGGAGCTTTAGGATTTAAGGGAAGTAAAAAATCAACTCCTTTTGCAGCAACTGAAGCAGTAGCTGATGCTATGAAAAAAGCGATGGAGCATGGTATTAAAGAGGTTGGTATTAAAGTTCAAGGACCAGGTTCTGGACGAGATACAGCTGTTAAATCAATTGGTGCAACTGAAGGTATTAGAGTAACATGGTTAAAAGATATTACTCCACTTCCTCATAATGGTTGTCGTCCTCCTAAGCAGAGAAGAGTTTAATTAAACTCCTAAATTTAATAGAATAATTTAAAGGTAATATA
Organism: Campylobacteraceae bacterium; assembly: GCA_027065385.1. Taxonomy (GTDB): domain Bacteria; phylum Campylobacterota; class Campylobacteria; order Campylobacterales; family Sulfurovaceae; genus UBA1140. Next base: position 16,966 of record JAMOOP010000002.1, read on the forward strand.
ATGGCAAGATATAGAGGTCCAGTTGAAAAACTAGAGCGAAGACTTGGTGTTGATCTCGGCTTAAAGGGTGAGAGAAGACTAGCAGGAAAATCAGCTTTAGAAAAAAGACCATACCCACCAGGGCAACATGGTCAAAGAAGAACAAAAATTAGTGAATATGGTCTTCAACTTCAAGAGAAGCAAAAAGCTAAATTTATGTATGGTGTAAGTGAAAAACAGTTTAGAGCGTTATTTGCTGAAGCTAACAGAAGAGATGGAAATACAGGGGCAATCCTTATTCAATTACTTGAACAAAGACTTGATAATGTAGTTTATAGAATGGGATTTGCAACAACTAGAAGATTTGCTAGACAACTTGTAAACCACGGTCATATCTTAGTTGATGGTAAAAGAGTTGATATTCCATCAGTAAGAGTAAAAGTTGGTCAAAAAATTGAGATTAGAGAGAAAAGTAAATCAAATCCACAAATAGTAAGAGCTATGGAACTTACTAATCAAACCGGTATGGTTGAGTGGGTAGATGTTGAAAAAGATAAACTATTTGGTATCTTTAGTAGAGTTCCAAATAGAGAAGAGATTTCAATTCCTGTTGAAGAGAGACTAATCGTTGAACTTTACTCTAAGTAGTAAACTACGGTAATAAAGGCAAAAAATGAAAAAAATTAAAGTAACACCATCACTTCCTGAAATTGTAGAGGTAAATGAGATTGGTGAGAATAGAAGTGAAGTTATTGCCTACCCTTTTGAGAGTGGTTATGCTATTACTCTAGCTCACCCATTAAGAAGACTAATATTGGGCTCTTCTGTGGGTTATGCTCCTATATCTATTAAGATTGCAGGGGCAGCTCATGAGTTTGATAGTATTCGTGGAATGCACGAAGATGTAGCTGTATTTATTATTAATCTTAAAAATATTAGATTTAAGCTTCCAGAGGGTGTCCAAAAAGCAGAATTAAGTTATAAATTTGCAGGTTCAAGGTCTATTACAGCTAAAGATTTAATTACCGATGAAGTAGAAGTTGTAAATCCTGAAGCCTTTTTAGCTACACTTAATGAAGATGCAGAACTTGATTTTACTGTTGTAGTTGCAGAGGGATTAGGTTATGTGCAGAGTGAAGATTTAAGAGATGAAGTTGATAGTGATGCTATTGCATTAGATGCCTTCTTTACTCCTGTAAAAAAAGCAAACTATGAAATAGCAAATGTTTTAGTTGAAGATAATCCAAACTATGAGAAGATTATTTTTGATATTGAAACAGATGGTCAAATTTCACCAGTTGATGCGTTTACAAATGCTTTAGAGACTATGTATAAGCAGTTATCTGTATTTAATGGTGTTTTAGATGTTGAGATAAATGCAACACCAGTTAAAAGAACAACTGATGATAGTGAGATTAAAGCATATCTTGAACAGATAGACTCATTAGGACTTAGTGCTAGGTCATTTAACTCACTTGACCGTTCAGGAATACAGTATGTTGGTGAACTTGTACTAATGAGTGCAAATGAGATAAAAAATATTAAAAATCTTGGTAAAAAATCATTAGATGAAATAGCTGAATGTTTAGATAACTTAGGTTATGGTGAAGATTTTGAATTACCAGATAGTACAAGAGCTACTCTTGTTAAGAAAATTGAGCAGTTAAAAGAAAGCTCAGCAGAATAAAGGAAAAGACAGATGAGACATAAGCACGGATACCGACGATTGAGTAGAACTTCTGCTCATAGAGCTGCCCTACTTAAAAATCTATCTATTGCTCTTATTAAAAGTGGAAGAATAGAGACAACTCTTCCAAAAGCAAAAGAGCTTAGCAGATATTTTGAAAAACTTATTACAAAAGCAAGAGTTGGAGATAGTAATGCTCACAGAGCAGTTTTTGCACTACTACAAGATAAAGTTTGCACAAACAAACTTGTAACAGAGATTGCACCTGAGTATGAAGATAGAAATGGTGGATATACAAGAATTATTAAAACAAGAATGCGTCGAGGTGATGCAGCACCAATGGCAATTATTGAATTAGTATAGTTGTATTTCTTTTTAGTCACCATCTATTTTAGGTGGCTAAAACAGATTATGAACTCTCTCTTTAGCCACTCTTACAATCTTTTCATCTTCTGCTAAATCAAGCCATTTAAATTGTAATCCACTCTGAATTGTTCCATCTAAAATATCACCACTTTTTCTAAATTTTAAATCTAGTCTTGCTATCTCAAATCCGCTTATGGTTTTTGTAAAAGCTTTTAATCTTCCATTCTTTTTATCATTTGTAAATAGATAACACCAGCTTTTTAGTCCAAGTCGTCCAACTCTTCCTCTTAGTTGATGAAGTGTGGCAAGTCCTAACCTTTCAGCCCCTACTATAACTATTAGAGTAAGTCTTGGTAGAGATATTCCAACCTCTACTACAGTAGTAGCTAAAAGAATATCCCCTTTTTCTCTAAACTCTATTAAAACCTCCTCTTTTTTCTTATCTTTTCCGTGAGTTACAAATACATTTTTAAATCTACTCTCCCAAAATCCCCTACCCTCATCTATTGATTGATATGGTATATTGGTACTCTCTTCAACTAATGGATAGACTATTAGGACTTGATTATTTTTTAGTATCTCTTTATGTATCTCCTTATATAGTCTTGAAAAGTCCTCTTTTCCAATAACCTCTGTTGTAATATCTTTTTTAAATGGAGTAGTAGTAATAAGACTTACATCAATAAGTTCACTCTCCATCATAGCTTGTGTTCTAGGAATTGGAGTGGCTGAAAATTGTAAAAAGTGAGGTTTTCTTTTATTACTCGCCATCATCTGCTCTAATGAAGCTCTCTGTTTTGTTCCAAACCTATGTTGCTCATCAACCATAATTAATGGGGCTTGTGGCATATCATCTTTATATAAAATTGCATGAGTCCCTACAATAAAATCAGCACTCAAATAGTCACCTATACTATCTCTCTGTTTAACTAAAGCTACACCAATATTTTTAGGTAAAAATTTAATAGCCTCTTCATATATCTGCATAGCCAAAAGTGAAGTAGGAGCCATAAGAATTGATTTTTTAGGGTAAGCCATAACTGCACTAGCTAAGATTATCATAGTTTTTCCAGAACCAACATCACCAATAATAAGTCTCTTAGTAGCTTTTTTAGTCTCCTTTAAATCTTTTCTAACCTCTTCTATAACTTTTTGCTGTTGCCTAGTTAAAATAAATGGAAGATTTGATACGAACTCATCTATATCTCCATTTAAGGACTCCAAAGCAGGGAAATCAACCCTTTTTCCTTTAAGTTTTTTTATATGATTATATGCCTCTATAAACTTTAAAGCCTCTATATCTATATTTTCTATATCATCTATCTTTTTAGGGTAGTGGAGTTTTATTATAGCAGACACCTCTCTATTATTTAACCCCTCTCTATATAAGTTCTCTTCTGTAATATAATACTCTATTAAATTTTTTATTAAATCATCTCTTAATGGTGTAGAATATTTAGGAATAATCTCTCCAACTCTCTTAATAGATTTAGGTTGAGACATCTGAATTTCACCCCTAAAGGTGCTTACTCTTCCTTGAATATAGTGATAACTTCCCACTTTAAAGGTATCACGATGATAAGGTGTTACTCTAAAAAAGATTGAGGTAAGTTCTCTATTTAGTTTAGGTAAATCAAACACAACTCTAAGTTTACCACTAAACGCCTGTACCTCTCCAACCACAGCTTCAAATGTTTGAACCTCTCCTACAGTTAGTTCTGTGGATAGATTACTATTTTTATAGCTAGATGGAGTAAGCAGTGCTAAATCTAACAGTGAGATGATTTTTAGTTTTTTAAATAGTTCTTTTGCTTCTTGCATTCTATATTATACAAAAAATATTTCAGATTACAATGCAAGATATGTTAAAATAGAACAAAAAAGAAGGTGAAGTTTATGAACCACCAGAAATTTATAAAAAGAATGAACCAATATACAATACTTTATATAGAAGATGATAATAAAATTAGAGAATATATTAGAGAATTTTTAAACCACTATACTAAAAAAATATATGCTTGTAGCAGTAGCACACAGGGTTTAAAACTCTATAAAAAATATAAACCAGATATAATTATATTGGATATTAATCTACCAGATAAAAATGGAATTGAGTTTGCTACTTTGATAAGAGAGATAGATAGTAAAGTAAGAATACTTATCTCAACAGCCTATACAAATACAGAGTTTATGTTAAAGGCGATTGAGCTTGATATTACAAGATACCTTGTAAAGCCTGTAACAAATGAGGAGCTATTTTTAGCACTAGAGAGATGTTTAGATATACTTGAAAAAGAGACACTATTTTATTTAGGTGAGGGGTATAGTTACGATAAAAGAACAACATCTATTATTAAAGATAAAAAGGTTCAACTCTTAAGAAGAAAAGAGGCAGAGATTTTAGAGTTTTTTATAGAGAGAGAGAAAGAGGTTATTAGATATGATATGTTAGAAGATAGTATATGGAGTGATGGAGTAATGACACGAGATGCAATTAGAAGTCAAATAAGAAATATTCGTAAAAAAATAGGTAAAAACTGTTTTAAAAATATAACAGGGGTTGGATATAAATTTGAGGTAAAAGATGAGACTAAAAGCAATTAGTAACTATAAAAACTTCTATATAGATTATAAAGCAACACTAAAAAAAGCTATTGATAAAATGAATTTAAACTCTAATGGCTCTGTTGTAATACTTAAAGATAGATACCCAATCGCCATTTTAACCCAAAGTGATATTATTAATGCTTTAGGTGAGAAGTTAGATTTAAATAATAGAGCTTGTGATTATGCTACGAAAAACCCTATATCTATATGTCAAGATAGCTCTATTGAGTTGGCTATTAAACTATTGGGTGAACATAATATTAGAAGAATTGTTTTAATAGATAAAAATAGTAATTTTGCAGGGATTGTACTTCAAGAGAGACTATTTGATTATATGGGAGAAGATATTTATAAGGTAGAACTCCAATATGAGGTAGATAAACAGATAGCAAAAAGGTTGGAGAGAGAATATATCTTTATGCAACAGTCTAAACTTGCTACTATGGGTGAGATGATAGGACATATTGCCCATCAATGGAGGCAACCTTTAGGGCAATTAGGAGGAATATTTATGAACCTTGATGCCTCTTATGAGTTTAATGAGTTAGATAGAGACTACTTTAAATATAAAATAAAAGAGGGAAATGAGCTAATAAAATATATGTCAAGAACTATTGATGATTTTCGTAACTTCTTTATGCCAAATCAAGATAGAGAGTATTTTGATGTAATTAAATATATTCAAAGTGCCATAAATATTATTCAAGCAACACTAATTTACCATAATATAAAACTAGAAATCATCTCACCAAAAGAGCCTATAGAGGAGTATGGTTATCCAAGCGAATTTTCACAAGTTATACTAAACCTACTAGATAATGCAAAAGATATATTAGTAGAGAGAGAGATAAAATTTCCAAAAATAGTAATAGAGATAAAAAAGCTAGATAAAAGCACAATAATATATATAAAAGATAATGGTGGAGGTATAGACAAAGAGTATATAGATAAAATCTTTGATATATACTTTAGCACCAAACTAGATAAAGGTGGAAGTGGTTTAGGGCTTTATATATCTAAACTCATTATAGAAAAAAAAGGCATGGGAAAACTAAAAGTTAACAATGGAAAAGATGGAGCTATTTTTTCTATTTGGTTATAAGTTTAAAACCTCTTAATAACCCCCATAATCTTATTTTTTACATTTAAAGCCATACTATTATTGATATATTCATATTTGTTAAATAGAGTCTCTATATCTAAATCCATTTTAATAGTAATATTTTTAAACCTATAAATAAACTTATTATTCATTATATCAATATCTTGAAGTTCACTAAAGAGTTTATTATTTAAAAATATGCTTTTACCTAAAAATTTATAATATTTGGACTCTTTTTTATCTTTAAGATATATATTCTTCCACCCTCTACTAATGGAGGTTTTTACTGCCTCTTTTTGCTCTATAGTTACTCTTTTATCTAATCTATCTAACCAATGTTTTAAGTTATTTTTACTATATCTAATAGAGTTTTTTTCACAATATACTATCCATTTACCAAATAGTAGAGAATTAAATCTATAATCTTCTATCCCTTTAATAGATAAAATAGTCTCTCTAATAGTTTTTATTTTTGTAGAGTTAATACTATTTTTAATTAGCTCTTTTTCAAATGGACTCTTTTCCACTTTTTTAGGCTCAATTTTCTCTTCTTTTTTAATCTCGACCTGTTTCTCCTTAGTAGGAGGAGTAGAATTATCTTTTTGAAAAAAATCAGCTATTTTCTTCTTGGTATATATAAAAAAAAGGTGAATATAGTAATATTTTTTATGTTGTACCACCTCAATAACTTTAAGCTCTTTTAGTATTTTTTTGGTCTTTTTAACTCTATCTAATGCCCAATTAAGACCATTTTTAACAAACTCATCTGTAGCTAAAGGTTTATTTGTCTTTTGAAGTTGAGCGTGATAGAGATAAAAGCTATATAAGGCTAATAGGTTTGAGTAGTGTTTACCTTGTTTCATAAACTTTTGTAATAGATGAGGGTGAATAACTATTGGATTTACTATATTTTTCTCTTTCATTTTTATTGCCTTGTTTTTTCTTATTTGGCATTATATTATATTTTTTAGTATTTGTCAATAGAAAAATCGTTTTTATATCTTTTTGGGTTCTA
>JAMOOP010000003.1 GCA_027065385.1 Campylobacteraceae bacterium
ACGAACTTGTGTTTTGTTTGAAATTTTATTAATATTTAGTAAATTGATAGCCAAACTTCTAAGTAAAGAGGTAACAACAGGAATTTGTTTAGTTCTCATACGATTTATAATGTCCCCACAAAAACAAACCACTTAATATAATACTCTTATTAAAAAAGATAAAATAAGAAGATAAAAGTGAGGAACAGATGAGTACAAAAAGAAAAACATACAGACCATCAATGAGATAGCAAGTAAATATGAGTTACTACCAGCTAATGTCAAGAATTGGAAAAAGATGTTTTTAGAAAATATGTCATTAGCATTTGATAAAAGCACAGTAGAATAAAGGTATTAATGTAGGTAGGAAAAAGCTTAAAACAGCAATGGAGTATATTGGTATTTGGACTAATATTCCAAAATGTTATGGACGATAAATCTATATTTAAACCATTAAAATAATAGATATATTTTTAACATTAACTAACTGTTAATTTTTGGTTTTCTATTGGTTTACAAAACTGCTCTATAATACCAACATGAAAGATGCAGATAGAGAGACTCCTCCTTCTTTTAATCTGCTTTGGAATTATGTAGATTTCAAAATGAAATAAAGTTTTTGTAGTAGATATTTTATATGACACATAATATTATTATAAATAAACTCCCCCCTCCCTTACTCCTTTTTACTTCAAACTTTATTTTATATCTTTCTAAAAGATATAAAGGAAAAAACAGTGAAAAAAACTCTTTTAGTTTCTATTCTATTAAGTAGCACTCTTTTTAGTAATAGTATTACAATAAAAAATGCTCCATCTAACCCTAAACATAGATTACCATCTAGTCAAAATGAGATTTTATCTTTTAATAGTATATTAAAAGAGTCCATAAACTCTGTTGTAAATATATCAACAAAAAAGATTAACTATCAAGGTAATATAAATCGTAGATTTTTTAGAGAATTTTTTGGAAGAGATTTACCACCTAAAAAAAGTGCTAACTCTTTAGGTTCTGGTGTTATTATATCAAGAGATGGATATATAGTAACCAATAATCATGTAATTGAAGGAGCTGATGAAATTAGCGTTACTATTAATAATAGAGACAAAGAGTATATAGCAAAAGTTATAGGAAAAGATAAAGATAGTGATTTAGCTGTTATTAAAATAGAGGCTAACAGTCTAAAACCTATAAAATTTAGTAATATAAAAGATGTAAAGTTAGGAGATGTAGTATTTGCCATTGGTGACCCATTTGGTGTTGGACAGACTGTTACACAAGGAATTATCTCTGCTATGAATAAATATGGAGTTGGAATTAATAAGTACGAGAACTTTATTCAAACAGATGCCTCTATAAACCCTGGAAATTCAGGTGGAGCTTTAATTGATAGTAGAGGAGCTTTAATAGGGATAAATTCAGCCATTATTTCTAGTAGTGGTGGAAACAATGGTATAGGATTTACCATTCCTATTGATATGGTAAAAAGTGTTGTAACAAAACTTGTGGAGAAAGGTAGAGTAGATAGAGGTTTTATGGGTGTAAATATATCAAAAGTTACAAAAGAGCTTCAACCTCTATATAATAGAAAAAATGGTGCTGTAATAATTAATATAGAAAATAACTCACCTGCTGATAAAGCTGGATTAAAAAGAGGAGATTTAATATATGCTGTTGATAATAAAAGTGTAAAAGAACCTCATGAACTACAACATATAGTTATGTCATATAATCCAAATGAGAAAATTACTCTATCTATAGAGAGAGATAAAATAGAGATAACAAAAGAGCTTAGATTATCAAATAGAGGTGGAGGAGAGTTAGCTTTAGGTTCTATTGATAGAGCTTTTAATGGACTTTATATAAGAGAACAAAATGGTGTTGTAGTAGTTACAAAAGTTGATTTTAATTCACAAGCATATAGAGATGGATTTAATATTGATGATACTATTATGCAAATAGAAAATAGACCTATAAAAAGTATAAAAGATTTAAAAGAGACTCTTAGGTATTACAGTAGAAGAGCTAAAAGAGTCTATATTAATAGAAAGGGTACTATTTTAGTTATAGTAAAGAGATAATCTAAAGTTATGTAAATTTAGATTATAATGTCTGCTTTTTTAATCTAAAAATAGGAACATTTAATGGCAAAAAAACTATATATTTTAAGTAGTGGTGCAGGTGGCACTAAATATATGACAACAGAGGCAATAGAGGCTCTAAAAGAGTGTGAGGTAGTTGTTGGATATAGAAATTATGTAAAAGAGTTAAAAGAGATTATAGGCGAAAAAGAAGTTTTTATGTCAGGAATGACAAAAGAGATAGTAAGATGCCAAGAGGCTATAAACTATGCTGTAGAGGGGAAGACTACTTGTATTATATCTAACGGTGATGTAAATGTATTTGGTATGGCTACACTTGTTACAGAGCTTGTTGATGAGCAAGGATTATGGGAAGATATAGAGATTATATCTATTGCAGGTGTTACATCTTTTTTAGCTACAGCCTCTCAAATTGGCGCACCTATTAGTCAAGATTTTGCTGTTATCTCTCTTTCTGATAAACTAACTGATATAAATATTATAGATAAGAGGGTTAGAAATTCTCTTGATGCTGATATGATTTTAGGAATATATAACCCTAAATCTAAAAAAAGAATTTTACCATATCAGAACTTTTTAAAAGCACTAAGTGAGGGCAAGGAGAGAATAGCAATTATAGCATCTCATGTAGGAAGAGATAAAGAGAAGATTACAGTTACAACTACCACTGATTTAATAGAACAAGATATTTCCCACCCTGAAATTACTATGTCCACTTTAATTATAGTAGGAAACTCTCAAACAAAACTAACTTCAAATGGTTTAGTTTTAACCCCTAGAGGATATTTAAATAAGTATGAGATGAGTGGAGAGCTTAAAGAGAAGTGATAAATTTAACAATATCAGCTATAGCCTCTAATCAAGGTAAAACTATTTTAACAACAGCACTACTTTACTACTTTAAAAAATCTGTTCGCCCATTTAAAATAGGGCCAGATTTTATAGACCCACAATTTCATAAAATTGTTTGTGGGACACCATCTGTTAATTTAGATAGTTTTATTATGACAGAAAAACAAATAACTTGGTTATATAATCACTATAGCGATAAAGAGGTATCTATATTAGAGGGTGTTATGGGTTTTTATGATGGCGAAAATAAAGGGTGTAGTGCTTATAGTGTATCTAAATTACTAAATATTCCTACTATTTTAATATTAGATGGGAGTGGAAGCTATATAACTATTTCTGCTGTATTAAAAGGATTATTAGAGTATAAAGAAAATAATACTATAAAAGCTATTGTACTAAATAATCTATCTTCTAATATGCACTTTAATTTAATAAAAAATCAGATAGAAAAAGACCATAAAGATATATCTGTTTTAGGTTGGATAGAAAAAAATCTTTTATCTCTAAAGAGTACTCACTTAGGGTTAGATTTAGATAATATATCTAAAATAGAACTAATTAGTAGAGATGTTTTAAAACATATAGATATGCAAACTCTATCTAAAATAGGATTTACCAATAGAAAAATAGAAAATTTAAATTACCCATTTCCAAAAATAGAAAAAATAGATAAAAAACTAACTATTGTAAATGATAAAAACTTCTCATTTTTATATTATGATAATCTATCTTTTTTAAAAGAGGTTTTTAGAAAGGTAGAGATTATTGACTCAACTAAAGATGAGGTTATTTCAAAAAATAGTGATATAGTATATATTTGTGGTGGATATGTAGAGACAGATAGAGCCTACGAAGTTATTAAAGAGTCCACTAATTTTAAAAACTCTCTTATAGAACATAGTAAAAAGAGATATATTTATGCAGAGTGTGCAGGACTACTCTATCTATCAAAAAGAGTAGATACTAAAGAGATGAGTGGAGTTTTAGATATTGAGTTTACTTTAGATAAAAGATTTAATAGATTAGGATACTACTATAATGAAAAAGGACTAAAAGGTCACGCTTTTCACTACACTAAACCCACCAAAGATACACTCAAAAAAGGTTTTGATATTTTAAGTAAAACTTTAAATCAAAAAGGAGAAAATGGGAGTTGGCAAAGTAGCAATAAAAGAGTTTTTGCTACCTATCTACATAGTATGTTTCGCTCTCAAAGCAGTTCTAATTTGCTATTTTCAAGTTTATAACTCCTATTACACATTCGAGCCATAGCTTCATCATGTGTAACTAAAACCATACCAGCACTATTTTCTTGAACATACTCTAAAAGAACTTTCATTACAAGATTGGCTGTCTCTTTGTCAAGATTTCCTGTTGGTTCATCTGCAAATATAATCTTTGGCTTTTTACTTAAAACTCTAGCAATAGAGACCCTCTGTTGCTGTCCACCAGATAAATCTCCTATCTTTTGACCCATATTTTCAGTTATTTCCAATTTTTCAATAAGATTTTTATCTATACTCTTACCAGATAATATAGTAGCAATCTCTAAATTTTCAATAGCTGTCATACCTTTAAAAAGATAGTGAGCTTGAAAAATAATTCCTAAATCATACCGTCTAATAGACTCAATATCATTTTCATTTAACTCATATATATTTTTATTTAAAAGTTCAACCTCTCCAATATTTGGTTTTATAAATGTTGAGAATATATGAAGTAGTGTCGATTTTCCAGAGCCACTTCTTCCTAAAATTGCTTTACACTCTTTCTCTTTTATCTCAAAATCTATATCTGAAAATAGTTGATAGTCAAATTTATGTGCAATATTTGTTGCTTTTAGTAGAGTTTTGGACATACGGTTATCCTTGTAGATTGGTAACTATATTAAATAGTTACCATTAATATTTTTAAGCCATCTGTTTTGCAACTTCTGCTGCAAAATCTTCCTCTTTAACTTCAATTCCTTCACCAACTTCTAGTCTGATGAACTCTGTAATTTCAGCTTTACCATTAGATACTTTTTTAATGTACTCTCCAACAGTCATACTATCGTCCATTACATATTTTTGGTCTAAAAGAGCTAACTCTTGGTCAAGAAGAGTGTTATCAGAGATATATCTCTCTAATTTACCTGGAACTATTCTATCCCAAATTTTTTCAGGTTTTCCTTCTGCTTTAAGTTCAGCTTCGATTGCCTCTTTTGCTTTAGCTATAACCTCATCTGTTAACTGCTGTCTGCTTACAAATTCAGGTACATTTTTAAGAGGTTTTCCAAGTCTTGATAACTCTTCATTCTCTTTTTTTACCTTTTCAATTCTACCATTTGTCTCATCTGCTACAAATTGAGCATCAAAATCCTTGTATGATAGAGTGCTAGGACTCATAGCTGCCGCGTGCATTGCAATATTTTTAAGTTCAGCTCTTACTTTATCTGCTGTTTCTTTATCTTCGCATTTTGCTCCAAGTAAAACACCTACTCTACTATTTGCATGAAGATAACCATTAATTGCAAAAGTCTCATCACTATTTGCTATCATTCCTGCTCTTCTTACTACTAGGTTCTCACCGATTGTAGCAATTTGAAGTGATAGATATTCCGAGAATGGTTGTCCATTAATCTCTGAAGAGTTAATTGCATCAGCATCTTTTAAAGAGTTATTAAAAGCGTGTTCTGTAATCTCATTTACAACACCTTTAAATACATCATTTTGAGCTACAAAGTCTGTTTGAGAGTTAACTTCAATAATTACACCCTTATCTTCTCCAACCTTAATAGATATAACACCTTCAGCAGCTACTTTACTAGCTTTTTTAGCAGCAGCTCCTAAACCTTTTTCTCTAAGCCATGCAACAGCACCATCAAAATCACCTTCAGATGCAGTTAATGCTTTTTTACAATCCATCATACCTGCATTTGTAGCTTCTCTTAATTTCTTAATATCTTTTGGTCCAAATTTTGCCATTAGTTACGCCTTTGTCTCTTCTGTAGTTTTTACTTCTTCTTTTTTACCTTCAGCTACAGCTTCTGCAACAACCTCTTTAACCTCTTCTTCTGTAGGTTTTTCTGACTCTTCTACAGCAGATAACATCTTTTCTGCAAACTCTGCATCAGCAGATGGTGCTTGTTCTACCTCTTTACCCTCTTTTTCAGCCAATTCAGCTTGACCTTCAATAATAGCTTCTGCCATCTCTTTACAGAAAAGGTTAATTGAACGAATAGCATCATCATTTCCAGGGATTGGATAATCAACTACATCAGGGTCACAGTTAGTATCTAGTGGAGCAATAACTTTCATTCCCATTCTTCTAGCCTCTTTAACTGCAATATGCTCTTTAACTGCATCAACTACAAACATCATATCAGGAAGTTTTTTCATATATCTAAACCCTTCAAGGTATGAGCTTAGTTTCTCTTTTTTTCTAATAAGCATTAAAGCCTCTTTTTTAGTTAAAAGCTCTAATTGACCATTCTCTTCCATCTGCTCAATAATTTCTAATTTTCTAATAGATTTTTTCATTGTAGGGTAGTTAGTTAACATTCCACCTAACCATCTAGTTGAAACATAAGGCATTCCACATCTTTCTGCGTGTTCTTTAACTGCATTTCTTGCCTGTTTTTTAGTTCCTACAAAAATTATTGTTTGACCCTCTGATGCTGCAGTTTTAACAACATTATATGTATATTTAAAGTATCTAAGTGTTTTTTGAAGGTCAATAATATAAATATTTTTTCTCTCACCAAAAATAAATTTCTTCATTTTCGGGTTCCATCTTCTAGTTTGGTGACCAAAGTGTACACCACACTCTAGTAAGTCTTTCATTGTTACCATTTTTGCTCCTTGCAAATAATTAAAATTTTTTATAGACCGTAGTCTTTAAGGTTTCGCCTCTGTAGCCTTCAACATAATTAATGCAACCTGTCAAGGAATAACTACATGAGAATTTGTTTAGAAAAATAAACGCGAAATTATATCTTAGTAGGACTTAATATAAAGAGATTTATTAGTATAATTTCTTTATGGAAATAAATAAATATACAATATGCAACTCACCAATAGAAAAAAGGTCTTTTCAGAACCAAGAGATATATATTAAAAGAGATGACCTGCTTAATCCTAATTTTTCAGGCAATAAGGCTAGGAAATTTTACTATTATCTTATGCAAGATTTTCCAAATATTAAAAAAGTTATCTCTTACGGTTCAAATCAATCAAATGCAATGTACTCTCTATCTGTTTTAGCTAAAATAAAAGGGTGGGAATATGAGTATTATACCGACCATATACCATTATATCTTAAAGAGAACCCAATAGGAAACTATAAATATGCACTAAAAAATGGTATGAAACTAATTGTAGGTAGAGAGAAACCTAAAAGAGAAAATATAGAAAATTCATTTACTGCTTTTGTAGAAGAGGGAGGACGACAACAAGAGGCAAAAGTAGGTATTAAGATGTTAGCTCAAGAGATAAAACTTTGGCAACAGGCAAATAGGATAAATAGTCTAAATATATTTTTACCATCTGGTACAGGAACTACAGCTCTCTTTTTACAAAAATTTTTACTTGAAATGGATAGCAGATTTCAATCTAAAGTATATACTGTTCCTTGTGTAGGAGATAGTAATTATTTGAAATTACAATTTAAAGAGTTAGAGAATAATATATTAAAACACCCAACTATTATTAAACCTAAAAAAAAGTACCATTTTGGAAAACTCTATAAAGACTCTTATGAAATGTGGTTAAGAGTAAAAGATGAATTAGGAGTTGAGTTTGATTTACTATATGACCCTCTTGGTTGGTTAACATTAATGGAAAATAAACAAATTTTTAAAAATAGTACACTATATATTCACCAAGGAGGCTTAATTGGTAATGAGAGTATGTTAGAGAGATATAAGAGAAAGTTTAAATAAACTTTCTACTTAATAATTTTTATCTGAAATAGTTGTCTTTCAGGCTCTATTAAATCAAGTTTACCTTTATAGGTTGTAAGTGAAATGGATATAACTCTATACTCAATTTTAGCATTATTTAAAACTGTAATCATTTGGGAAAGATTTTTAAGTGTAATTGCATTTATTAGCATTATTCCATTTTTATTTAATATATTATATAGATATACCAATTTATCTATAACCTTCTCTCCACCACCACCTACAAAAATTCTATCAGGTATCTCTTCTAATTGTTTAAAAATATCTTCTGCATTACCTTCAAAAAGAGTTGTATCACAAACAAAATGATTTGATAGATTTCTTTTTATAAATTCACATCTTTGAGATTGTTTTTCAAAAAGAGTAGTTTTAACTCTATATCTTTTATAAGCCTCAATAGCACAACTTCCACTTCCAGCTCCAATATCCCAAAGTATCTGATTGGCTTCTAAGTCAAGATTTTGTAAAGATAGATTTCTTTTATACTCTTTAGTAATCATTCCTCTTTCAGTCTCAAACTCAAAATCTTTACTAAGTGATTTAGTCTCAAAATTTCTTTTTATTAAAAGAACAAAAGGTTCTGTTAAATCAAAAGCCTTATAACTATAGCTAAATATATCTATCTGCTCTATAACCTCATCACTATATCCTAACTTATAACCAATAGTAACCTCTATATCTTTTGGACTTAAATATTTAGTAGCCTCTTTTATCTTATCTATTGTAAATCTATCACACAGTATAAAGGTGTATCTATTTAGTAAAAACTTACTTAAATCAATTCTATCTCTACCATGTAAAGAGATAGTATCAACTTCTGTTTGGCTAATTATCATCTTTTCTAAAAGATAATCTTTTGAGGAGGTATTATCTATAACTTTTACCATATCTTTTGGTAACTTTTTAGCAATTAAAACACCTGCACTAAAAAAAAGTGGTGAACCTGTTACAATATAAAGTATATTCTTTTTAGAATAGTTCTTTAAAATATACTCTTTTGTACCTCTATAGTTTACCTTTAAGATATTTTTGCCATCTTCTTTAAAATTTTTATCACATACTATTTTATCAAATTCTTCTATATTAAGAGTTAGATTATTAAAAGTATAATCCCCCATTCCATTTCCTGTTATTGTTAACACCTATAATCCTTATAATCTATTATATTTATAGATAAAAATATAACATAAATAACTATAATAAAAAGGATTTGAAAGTTATTAATTTTTAAATGACTCTTAGATTGGTATAAATAGTTATAAAATGGATAAGCTTGTTTAGATATAATTTCAAAAAAATTATAGGATAGATAATGCAATTTATAGAGACTCGTGGTAATGATGGGATAAAACCTAAAAAGGTAAGTTTTTCAGAGGCTATTTTAAATCCAAGTGCTAGTTTTGGTGGGATTTATGTACCTGAGTCTCTACCATCTTTTGATACTCTCTTTTTAGAAAAACATATAGATAGTAGTTATAAAGAGTTGGCTTTTGATATTTTAAAACTATTTAAGATAGATATAGATAGTGATACTATAAAAAAAGCATTAGATAGATATGATGAGTTTGATGACTCTAAAAATCCTGTTCCACTAAGTAAAATAGAAGATGACTGTTTTGTCATGGAACTTTACCATGGCCCAACTCGTGCTTTTAAAGATATGGCTTTGCAACCTTTTGGATATATTTTATCTAAAGAAGCACAAAAAAGAGGTGAGAACTATCTTATTATGGCTGCAACAAGTGGAGATACAGGACCTGCAACACTAGAGACATTTAAAAATCAAGATAATATAAAAGTAGCATGTCTCTATCCGAGTGGTGGAACAAGTGATGTTCAAAGACTTCAAATGGTAACTGAAGAGGCAGAAAATGAAAAAGTTATTGGAGTTGTTGGAAACTTTGATGATACTCAAAATATGCTAAAAGAGCTTTTAGCATCAGAAGATTTTAAGGAGGAGTTAAAAAATAGAAATATTAAACTCTCAGCTGCAAACTCTGTAAATTTTGGGCGAATTATTTTTCAGATAATCTATCATATTCATGGATATTTAGAGCTTGTTAGACAAAATGAGATAGAGTTAGGAGAAAAGGTGTATTTAGTTGTTCCATCTGGAAATTTTGGAAATGTTTTGGGTGGATATTACGCTAAAAAGGCAGGGCTTTTTGTTGAAAAACTTTTAGTTGCTTCAAATATTAATAATATCTTAACTGACCTAATAGAGAATGGTGAGTATGATATGGCAAGTAGAGAGCTTATTAAAACAGAGTCTCCTGCTATGGATATTTTAAAGAGTTCAAATGTTGAAAGAGTACTATTTGATAAGTTTGGAGCTAAGAGAACAAAAAAGCTTATGGACTCTTTAAATAGTACAGGAAAATATAGTTTAACAAAAGATGAGTTAAAAGAGTTGCAAAAAGATTTTGTAGCAACCTATAGTAGCGATAGTGAGTGTGAAGATGAGATAGCACACTATGCAAAAGAGGGATATATATTTGACCCACACACAGCAACCTGTATGAAATCTTATAGAAAAAGAGAGAAAAAAGAGTTAAAAAGTATTATCTATTCAACTGCCGAATGGACAAAATTCTCAACTACAGTGGCTGAAGCATTAGGAGAGAGAGAAGTAAAAAATGATATAGAGGCTTTAGAGTGGATAACTAAAAATAGTTCACAAAAAGTTCCTAGTATGATAGAGGGTCTATTTAAAAAAGAGATAAAACACCCATTAGTTATTGAAAAAGAGTTTATAAAAGAGGAGATGTTGAAATTTTTAGTTTAATTAGATTATTTAAAGTTAAAGAGATATTTTCTCTTTAACTTAACGAGAGGCTATAGTAATATTTTCCATATCTTGAGGAAAAACAAAACCATCTTTATGTAAAGAGTTAATAACTCCCATCTCATTTCCATCTAAGTAGAAAGCTACGGGAAATGAGGCACAACTAAACTTTCCATCTCTATTTAAAATAGCCTCTTTATTACCACACTTATAGTATATATCATTTTTACTAGGTGTTATTAAGTAGCCTACCTTTTGACTATTTTCTACTTTTGTGCAACCGAGCATAATATAGGCTATCACTATTATAGCTAAATAATATCGTTTCATCTCATAACCTTTTTTATTATTTTATATTAAATATTATATTTAATATAAATTTAATATTATAACTTATAACATTTTTTTAGTTAAAAAAAACTTAAATTTAAATAGTAGTTTTTGAGAAAACTATAACCCCCAATTTAATAAGATTTTGGTAAAATCCGATAATTATTGATAACTAGGAAAATCAAACATGACAAAACCACTTTTAATTGAGATAGGTGTAGAGGAACTTCCTGCTATACCTCTACTAAAAATTCTAAAAAATATTGAAAAATCTTGGGAAAATATACTTAATGAGTATAGACTAAAGAGCGATTTTGAGTTTATTTATACTCCTCGCCGTTTAGTACTTATTCATAATAGTATATCTTTAAAACAAGAAGATAGCATAACAGAACTATTTGGCCCACCATTAGCTGTAGCTTTTAGAGATGGAGAGGTAACTCGGGCAGGAGAGGGATTTGCTAGAAAGTGTGGTGTTAATCTTGACGAGATAGGAACAGCTAAAAAGGGTGGCAGAGAAGTTTTATACTTTAAACAAGAGAAAAAGGGTGAATTAACAGCTAATCTTCTTCAAGATATGATAACAAAATGGATAGCATCTATGAGCTTTGGTAAAATGATGCGTTGGGGTAGTAGAAGTGAAGAGTTTATTCGTCCTATTAGATGGTTACAGGTTAGATTAGGAGATGATAGTGTTGGTGTTCAGCTATTTGGTGTAAAATCTGATACTAAAACCTATATTCATAGAATGGTAGATTTTAATCCTATTGAGGTTACATCTATTAGTAGTTATAAGAGTGTTTTATCTAATGGATATGTATCTTTGTATCCATTAGATAGAGAGAGTAAAATTTTAAAAGAGTTTGATGAGTTAGAAGAGAGAGAAGATATAACTATAGAGAGAGACCAATCTCTCTTAAATGAGGTTGTAGCAATTACAGAAAACCCCAAAGCTCTATTAGGCTCTTTTGATGAGCTGTTTTTAGAGTTACCACCTGAAGCAATAGTTGCCTCTATGAAAGAGCATCAAAGATATTTTCCTGTTTTTAAAAATGGAGTTTTAACCAATAAGTTTGTAGTAGTATCTAATGCAGTAACTAATGATTATGGTAAAGTGGTAGAGGGAAATGAGAGAGTTTTAAAACCAAGACTCTCTGATGGGCTTTTCTTTTATCGAAATGATTTAAAAAGAGGTTTAGTTACAGATGGTTTAGAGAAAATAACCTTTATGGACGGACTTGGTAGCTTAACCGATAAGATAGATAGAGAAAAGGCTATTGCTTTAAGACTTTTATCTTTATATATGGATAGAGTAGAAGAGGAGAGTAGTAAAAGTTCGGCTGAACTTACAATGCTTATGGAAGAGGCTATATCTTTAGCTAAAGCAGATTTAACATCAGAGATGGTTTATGAGTTTACAGAGCTTCAAGGGCTTATGGGATACTATTATGCTAAAGCTTTGGGAAAAGATAAGTTAGTATATAGTGCAATAAAAGAACAATATTTTCCTTTAGGTGATGGAGCAGAGCTTCCTAGTTCTATTTTTTCTTCTATAGTATCTATGGCAATTAAATTAGATACTCTTATTGGACTATTTAGTGTAGGAAAAATTCCAACTGGTTCAAAAGACCCATTTGCTTTAAGAAGAGCAGTAAATGGTATTGTTAGAATTATAACTAAGTATGATTTAGAGTTTAATATAGATAATATTTTAGAGTTAGTAGATGAGCTTTATAGTGATTATAATAGAGATAAGTTAATAGAGTTTATTATGGAGAGAATTAATAAATCTCTTAATGCTAACCCATCTGTAATATCAGCTGTTTTTGCATCAGGTGAGATGGATATTAATAAGATTTCTAAAAAGGTGGAGGCTTTAAATAGTATTGTCTCCAGCAAAAGCTTTAAAGAGCAGTTTTCTACATTTAAAAGGGTTGCCAATATCTCAAAAGAGGTAGATTTAAATAAAGAGCTTGTTATAAATGTTCTTTTGTTTACTAAAGCTGAAGAGAATGAGCTTTTTAGTAGCTATCTGTCTGTTGTATCTAAAGAGTACTCTAATTATAAAGAGAGATTAGAGGCACTATTTTCACTAAAACCTAAACTAGATAACTATTTTGATGAGGTTATGGTAAATGTTGATGATATACAGATAAGAGAAAATCGTAAAAATACAGTAGCCTCTATTTATAAATCTTTTAAAGAGATTGCTGATATTAAAGAGATTTCTATTTAGTGAAATTTTATCGTATATATATAGAACTTACTAATATATGTGGTCTTAAATGCTCTTTTTGTCCTACAAAAGAGCTACCTACTACTACTATGGATTTAGACTTTTTTGAGTCTATTATTAAACAGAGTGCTATTTTTACTAAAGAGATAGCTTGTCATGTAGTTGGTGACCCTTTGACTCTCTCTAATCTATCAGATTATTTAGATATTATTTATAAGTACAAACTAAAAGCACTTATTACTACAAGTGGATACTATATAAAAAATCATAACTACTCTACACTTTTTCACCCTGCTATAAAACAGATAAATATCTCTTTAAATGCTTTTAATAAAAATGATACTTCACTAAGTTTTAGTGATTATATTGAGCCTATATTAAAACTGTGCAAAGAGAAAAATAGCTTAGATAAAGAGATATTTATAAATTTAAGAGTATGGAACTTAGATGATATTATGAGTGAGAGAGAGTTTAATATAGAAGTTTTTAATAGATTAAACTTATTTTTTAAAACCAATTTAGATTTAGATAGTTTAAAACTAAAAGATAAAAAAAGTATTAGATTAGATAAAAAGACTCTTCTCCATTTTGATAACTATTTTGAGTGGCCATCTTTAAAAAATCCTATATATGGACATGGCTCATGTTTAGGGCTTAACTCTCATATAGCAATACTTGCATCAGGGATAGTAGTTCCATGCTGTTTAGATAGTGGAGGTATTATTAATTTAGGAGATTTACATAAAAACTCTTTAATTGATATATTAAATAGTAAAAGGGTAAAAGATATAAAAGATGGCTTTAAAAATAGAGTATGTAGTGAAGAGCTATGTTTAAGATGTAGTTATAAAGATAGGTTTTAAAATTTTTAATTTAATTTTTTCCCACTCAAAATTACAAATCTTCTCAAGAAAACGCTATAGCAATAATAATTAATTCAATAGCTTTTTCTTGATACTTTTTTCAACTTTTCTTCAACTTAACTAAAATCTCCCTATATTTAGGCAATAACCTAAAACTTTCACGAGATTTTTGTATGGCTTTATTGTGTGTAGTTTTATCCAATCTATTATCTTTTAAAAATATTAAAGTCTCATTAGGAAATTTAACCATACAGACTGATATAAGCCAAGCGTTAGCCATTTTTACATAGTAGCCTTGATGTTTAACAGTTTCTGATAATTTAAAAATTGTATCTAATTTATCTTTTTCTATGTAGTATGTAAGAAGTATAACTAATCCTGTACGAACCATAAACTCTTTATCTGATTTTAGCCATTTTTTTACTATTTTTAAAACTTCTACTTTCTCTTTTTTAATGGTCTTAAAACTAGATATAACAGAGTCCACCTGAGCCCAACTATCTACCTTTTTTAGGTAATCTTCAAATAGAATAAGTTTATCTAAAAAACTCCCTTTTATATATGAGAGAATAAGTCCCTCTAATAAAATAAGTTCATAAATCTTTGGTTTATCTAGTTTTATAAACTCTATTGGATTTTCTTTAGATAATCTTTTAGCTATTTTTCTTAAAAGTGGAACTTTTACACCTAGTATCTCCTGTTTTGTTTGTACTATCTTTTTGTTAAACTCTCTATATTTACTATCAGCTAAAGAGTTTAATTCCATCAATATAACAAATAAAATCGCCTCATTATAACTCCTAATCTCACCACTAATTTGAGCTTTGTAAACTCTACTTAAAATTATTTTAAACTCTTTAGATGGTTTTAATCCAAGAGAGATTAAACCTCTTCCTCTTAAAAGAGGTTTTAGTGGCTCTTTTAATACTTTTAACTCTTTAGATTTTTTAAGTAGCCAATCACCAGCTTTATAAACCCCACTAAGAGACTCTTTAGTAGTTCTTCCTAAAAAATCGGCTCTTGCTACCTTTACTAACTCTTCAATATTCACTTTTGTTGATAGCTTTCTAATGGTTTTATCTTTTGCTCCACCTATATAATATTGGGTAGGGGCTAAATGGTATTTTACAAGCATAGATATAGAGTCTATAAATTTTTGTTCATTTGTTAGTCTTTTTAAAAAACTTATTGTTGGTTTAACTCCTGCTATCTCGTGTCCTATAGCTGATATTCTATCTTCTCCTATTTGGGTGTGGGTAGCTTTTCCAAAATCGTGACAGAGTATGGCAAACATAAGTTTTAAATCTTTTTTATCCTCTCCCTCTCTTAATTCTGCCATCTCATCTAAAGCTAAAAGTGTATGAGTCCAAACATCTCCTTCGGGGTGATATTTTGTACTTTGAGGAATGTCTATAATAGCTTTTAATTCAGGATAGTACTTAATAACTTCTAACTCTCTTATTAATTTAAATCCAATAGATGGTTTAGAAGATTTTAGTAGAAGTTTTTTAAACTCCATATATATTCTCTCTTTTGGTAACTCATCTAATAGATTACTATCTACCATCTCTTTACAAAGAGTTTCACTCTCTTTAGATAATCTATACTCAAATCTAGCACAAAACTGTATAGCTCTATAGACTCTAAGTGGGTCTTCTCTAAAAGTAGAACTATTTACTACTCTTAATAGACCTTTTTTAATATCATCTAATCCACCATAAGGGTCTAAAAATCTCTCCTCCTCTATATCATAACCCATTGCATTAATAGTAAAGTCACGCCGAAGAGATGCCTCTTTAAAGCTCATATCTCCACTACAAGTTACACTAAAACCTCTATGCCCTTTAGAGATTTTTTTTTCAACTCTAGGAAATGAAAAATCATACTCCTCATTTTGATATGTAAATTTTAAAATACCAAAGCTTTTACCAACTAGATTTACATCACCATACTTTTTTAATATACTCTCCAACTCTTCTATTGTATCTAATCCATAAATCTCTATATCATAATCTTTTATAGGCAGATTTAAAAAATGGTCTCTAACGCTACCACCTACTACTATAGCTTTTGCACTGCTTTTAAGTAATCTTTTTGATATTTTTTTTAATATATTTGGTAGTTTCAAAATATATAATCTCCTATCTTAAAAGTTTCGTTTTTTAAACCCATCTCTTTTAGTTGTTTTTCTCTTTTTCTTTGTAGATAGTAAACCCTTTTCTTTACCAAATGCTCCTGCTACCTTTTTTTTATGGTTACTATTCTCTTTTTTTCTAGCACCTTTTTGCACTTCTATCTTTTTTGGGGCATACTCTTTTAGTATCTCTCTTTTTATGGCTTTTCCCATTAATCTCTCTACAGACTTTAATGCAATCTCCTCTTTTGGAGATATAAGAGTAATAGCTAAACCATTAGCTTCTGCTCTTCCTGTTCTTCCTACTCTATGTATATAATCACCCACTACATGAGGAATATCGTAGTTTATAACAACCTCTAAATTGGGAATATCTAAGCCTCTTGATGCTATATCTGTAGCTACTAATACTCTAACTTTTCCCTCTTTAAACTCCTCTAAAGCTTTGGTTCTTTTTCCTATGCTTTTATCTCCATGAATTGAGAGGGTTTTTAATCCACTAAGATTAAGCTCTTTTTCTACTCTTTTAGCCTCCTCTTTTTTACGAACAAACACTAAAACCTGTTTATAGTTTTTTGAACCAATTAGAAAAGAGAGTAGTTCATCTTTTAACTCTTCTATTACAGGATAGACTACCTGTTTGATATTTTGTGAGATTGTGCCTACACTATCTACTTCTATAAGTTTTGCTTTTTTTAATATGCTTTCTGCTAAAATTTTAACCGAACCTGTAAGAGTAGCTGATATAAGAATATTTTGTCTTTTTTTAGGTAGAAAAGATAAAATAGCCTTTACCTCTTTAATAAAGCCCATATCTAAAATAGTATCAGCCTCATCTAAGACTAAATACTCAACACTATCTAATCTAATATTTCTCTTCTTGATATGTTCTAAAAGTCTGCCTGTAGTAGCTACTATAATATCTACTCCACTTTGTAATTTTTTAGCTTCGGTTGTAATATTTGCTCCACCTATAAGAGATGTAGATTTTATAGGTAGATATTTACTATACTCTTGGATATTGCTATAAACTTGTTTTGCTAACTCTCTTGTTGGTACAATAATTAAGGCTTTTGGGTAGTGTTTGGTATCTTTACCAATTAAATCTAATATTGGTAGCACAAATCCAGCAGTTTTTCCTGTTCCTGTTTTTGCTCCTGCTAATATATCTCTTTTTGAAAATATGGCGGGAATAAGCTCTTTTTGTATTGGGGTTGCTTTTTTATAGCCTTTATCATCTATAGCTTTTAAAATCTCTTTTGATAATCCTAGTGTTGATAGTGACAATTTTAACCTTTCTTTTCTTTACCAAAATTTAGATGATTTTTTGTTTTAATAAATTTAACCCTAAAATTTGGGGCTATTTCTGCTCTTTTTTATTTTTAATATACTCTAAAAGCTCATCTTTTTTGATATTCAACTCTTTAACAATATCATCTATTGATAATTTAAACTTCTCTATCATTACTATTGCACTCTCAAAAGTGGCATCTTTTGCACCCATTTTATAAAAAGGTGTCTTTTCTATATTTACAGTTAACATCTTAGCTCCTTTCTCTACCTCTGCTTCCAAATCTCTATTGGTTGAGAGTATATTTACTTTTTTTAGATAGTTTTTATAGCTCAATTCATCACCATTAGTTAGCTCTTTTAGCCGTCTTAAAATGGTATTGACTACCATCTGTTTGTGAGTGAAGTTTGTAAATTTGCTTGATAAGATTATTATTACTCTTTTATTGCACACTGATTTTTAACCTTTCTCTTCTATTTGAGTGGGATATACTTTTTGATTATTAAACTCAAAATATATATCTTTTTTATTAAAATTTAGATGATTTTTTGTTTTAATAAACTTTACACTATTTCCACCTAACTCTATATCTTCTATATTTTTACTATGGCTTTTTATCCAAGCGGGATATTTACTTGTATTTAAAACCCAAAAATCTGTAAAATCAATTCTATCTCTATTTTGCTCTTTTACACCATGGTTTATATTACTAGCTATTCCTTTTAATAGAAATATATCATGATAGAAGTCATTGTCTATATGTTCTTCTAAGATGTTTCCACTTTTATCTCTTGATACATAAGCTATAATATCAATATTATCATTTGTCTCTTTATTTATAATTCTATATAGCTCTTTTTTATCTTTTATCTTATCCATATCTTTAAAACTATGATAGGCGTTGATATGTCCTTTTAATATAATATTTTGAAAATTATCAAAATATAGATACTCATCACTTATCTTTTTATCTTTAACCATATTTGATATTTTTTTTCCAAAAGCTCTACTCATTTTTGAAATACTTCCATCTAAGATTGGCTCTATATGTTTATCATTAATTAAACCTAGATAGGCTAAGAAATCATTTAATCTATCTCCTATATAGTTAAAAAATATAGTAATTGGATTATTTTCTCCTAAAAGTTTTTCTATTAAACTTAAAATATAACTTAATGCAAATACTTCAAATATTGGAGCTAACCAAGAGCTTGAAATCCAACTAAATATAGCAGGGATAATACCAAATATTTTAGATAAAATAACCCAAAGAGCTTTAAAAAATGCAATAACTAGCATTTTAAGTTCTACAAAAAGTGCAAAGTGTGTTAGTATATCTGTTAGATACATAAACCAAATAGCAACACCTAAAGGTAGAACTAAAAGAAAAAAGTTTTTTAGTTTAGCTTTTAAACTAACGGCTTTGTAGTATTGGGATATTTCACTAAATGGCTTTTTTAGATGTCTTATTATATATCTATCTAACCACTTAGATAACATATTATCAATAAACCACCTTTTAATTCCAAGCATAAAAGCTTGAACCATTGTTAAGCTTTTTATAAATGCTAGAATTTTAAGTTTACTTATTAGCCAAAGAGAGATAAGTGATGATTTAAATACTAAAACTATAGCCATCATATACCCCATAAGAATATTGTATGATACAGGGTGTATAATATTTAGTAAGGCTACCAATATTATTGGTATAATAATGGCTATAAGTGCTTTATATCTTCTTTTCAAAACGGTTTAAAATAGTGTATCTATATCTTTTTTTATATCTGGATAATCAACTTCACCAGAGTATGCAAATTCAGTTATACCATTTTTTATAACAAGTGTATATGGTAATATCCCTCTCCAACCATAAGTCTTTTGTATAAAATATTGTAAATTTGTAGCATCATCACCCTCTATTATTGGGTATCTTATTCTATAACCATTTATATAAGCTCTAGCTGTTGCTCTATCCATTCTACCTTGTGCTTGAATTGCAATAACCTCTAATCTTCCTCTATATCTACGACGAATTTTATCTATAGTTGGTATCTCTTTTAAGCAGTGAGGACAATCTTTACCAAACATCTCTAATATAATAATCTTATTTTTATATTCTGGAAATATAAAACCATTAGGTCTTTCTATAATATGTATAGTCTTACCTCTAATACTTTTTAATATATGTTTCTCTCCATTTTTAGGTCTCTTTTTTAATTGTTCTTTAGAAATAGTTCCTCTATCACAATCAGATTTTTTTAAAGTTAAATCATCATTACACTCTACATCAGGATTTTTATACTCTTTATATTTTTTTTTAGGCATTGTAGTTGTATTATCTACAGTTAATGGTTCATTTTGTCCAAAAAATCTTTGAATACACCCTGTGTTTAGTATCATTACAGCCGATAGTATAAATCCTGATATTATAGTGTTTTTATTCATTACTCTATTTCCTTAACATATTACTTATTTAGCTTCTCAACCAATCCCTCTAAAGACTCTTTTTTTATTAAACCAGCCTGTACACGTTGAACAGCACCATTTTTATCTATAGCAATTAAAAATGGAATTGCTCCCTTCCACCCAGCTCTTTGAACTATATGTTTAACAAAATCGTAGTTCTCTTCACCCGATACTAAATTATAATTAATACCATTTTCGGTTTTAAAAGCTTTAAGTTGTTCACTTTTATATCCTTGAACTTCAACTCCAATAACTGTTAATTTATCTTTATATTTTTTAGTAAGTTCAATAAAATTAGGTATTTCCTCTTTACATGGAGGACAATTATGTCCAAACATTAATAAAAATACAGCATTTTTATGTTCTTTAAAAAGAAGTCCCTCTTTAATATCACTTACATGAATTTGTTCGCCTTTTGTATTTGTAAGAGTGAAACTTGACATCTCTTTACTATCTGCATAAAGTGCAGTACTTAGTGTTAATAACACTGTTAATATAATATTTTTCACCTGTTTTCCTTATAAAATGTTTTTTACATAGCCATTATACCAAATAAATAATATATTTATTGTGTAGGATTATCGTAAATGTTTAATATTCCTCACAAATCTTCTCGTTTCTAAGTAAGATTATCATATTATTTGATAACTAATATGGAGAGACTATGAGTATATTTCAATTTTTACTTTTTATAATTTCAATTATAATATTTATTTTATTTTTTAAACAGCTATTTTCAGGAGCTTTTCCTAAAAGGGGAGTTGATTTTGAGGCAAAGAGAGATAGTGAGCATGTAGGTGGTATTACACAGATGGATAAGAATTTCTCCTCTCCACCTCCAAAATTATCAAGAGTTGCACAACTTATAAATATGGCAGATATTGCTTTAGAGGAGAAAGATTTTATTGAAGCAGATAAAGCACTATCTAGTGCCTTAATTTTAGATAAAGATAATATTGAACTGCTTTTAAAGTACGGTTTTGTTCTTATTAATTTAAATAGATTAGAAGAGGCAAGAGATGTATATTTAGAGATTTTATCACTTGAACCAAAAGAGGATATGGCTTTAGTATCTTTAGCTAATATCTATCATAAATTAGGTGAGAATGATAAGGCTATAGAGTATCATAAAAAAGCTATAGAAGAAGACCCATTCTATGCACCACACTATTTTAATTATGCTAATACTCTATATTATATAGGGAAAAAAGATGAAGCTTTAATTAATTATAAAAAAGCTTATGAGATTGACCCATCAATAGAAGATGCTAAAAGAATGATAAATAAACTGTCATAAATAGATGATGAATGAGATAATTATAGTATTTGTACTTATTTTTATATCTCTATCACTACTACTGCTACTATTTTACTTATTAAAAAAGTTTAATAGTAATCTAAAATCTTTTCTTAATATCCAAACAAATATAATGCTTGTTTCTTCTGTTGATAAAACAATTTTTATAAATAGTGTAGGGTTAAAATTTTTTGGTTGTGAGAGTGTTGAAGAGTTTCAAAAAAAATATAGTAATATCAATAACTTTTTTATTGAAGAAGATGGTTGTTTTAATAAATATAGTATTGGTAAAAATTGGCTAGAGTATATATATAAAACTAAAAAGAGAAGAGAAAAGATAAAATTAAAAATTCCATTTGATAATAATATGGAGTACTATTTTTATATACAGTTGAGTAAAATAAGAAAAAATAGATATATACTATCTTTAACTGATATTACAAGGTTAGAAAAAGATAAAGATATGATACGCCAATTAGCCAACTATGATGCGTTAACCAATATATATAGCAGAGTAAAATTTAATGAGATGTTTCCTTTATATATAAATAGAGCCTTATCATATAATGAGAGACTATCTATTATATTATTTGATATTGACCATTTTAAGTCTATTAATGATAACTATGGACATAATATTGGTGATAGAGTCTTAATTGAGTTAACTTCAGTTGTAAAATCTGTACTTAGAGATATGGATATAAGAAAGAGTACGGTATTTAGTAGATGGGGAGGTGAAGAGTTTGTTATTTTAGTTCAATTTAAAACAAAAGAGGAGAGTGCTAAAATAGCAAACACTATTCGTAAAGAGATAGAAAGATACTCATTTGATAGTGTAAGAAAAGTAACTTGTAGTTTTGGTGTTACACAATTTAAACCAGATGATAAAGAGATTGATATATTTCATAGAGTTGATGAAGCACTCTATGAAGCAAAAGAGAGTGGTAGAAATAGGGTTATTATAAAGTGAAATATTTTATAGCATTTATATAACTTTTTGAGTTTAATTTAGCACCACTATAGGCTATATCAAATGCTGTTCCATGGTCAACAGAACTTCTTTTTATAGGAAGATTTAACGATATATTTATTCCTTCATCAAAATATAGAGCTTTAAGTGGAGCTAACCCTTGGTCATGATACATTGCTATAAAATATCTATAGTTTGAGCGAACTTTTGGAGTAAAAGCTATATCTGGGACAAGAGGAGTTGAGTATATATCTTTACCTATAGCTTTATGTGCTAAATCTCTAGCTTTTAAAATACTCTTCTCTTCATCTCCTAAAACTCCACCATCACCTGCATGAGGATTTAAACCTAAAAGTGCAACTCTTTCACCCTCTTTTAAATCTATAGAGTTATAAAAATCAATTAAGAAATTAGATAGTTTAGATATATTAGTAATTTCTTTTGATACTTTTTTTAAAGGAATATGCTCTGTATATAGGGCTACAAACATAGTGGGAACTCCTAACATCATAATAGCATTAGCATAAAAAAATTCTCTTAAGGCATCTGTATGACCTTTAAATTTAATTTCAGCCATCTCCCAAGCTTTTTTATTAATTGGCAGAGTCATAATCCCAATAACCTCTTCTAATTTTGCTAATTCTACAGCTTTTAAAAAAGATGCAAAACTATATGTTCCACTCTCTTTTTTAATCTCTCCAGCTTTAATCTCAAAAGGTTTATAGATTTTATTTACTATTTTAAAATCCGAAGGAGCTTTAATATTAAGTAGAGAGGAGGCTTGTTTTAACATAACTTTATCTATACAATAGATAGGTTCTACTATTTTTTTTATAATATTATGATTTTCAAGAGCTAGTTGAATGCCTATTCCATTTAGGTCACCTATGCTTATGGCTATTTTTTTCATTGTTTATTTACTTTTTTGTAGTATTATATCATATATTCTTAATGGAGGTAAAACCGATGAGATATTTCTTTTTAATAGTTTTTTTAGCAACTATAATTACAGCTCAAACAATTAAACCTAGAGTTATTCATGCTCGTGGAGGTGGTGGATATAGAGGAGGTGGAAGTATGCAGGAGTCAATGGGGTTATCTACTATAGATGCTACTTCACAACTAAGTATTCAAGTAACATCTATAGCTTTTACAGAAGCTTCATCTAATGCTACATGTAATCAACCACAAAGAGAAAGAGGAAGATATTCTGAACTTAAATTTTTAAAAGATAATAGAGATAAGATTACAAAAGATATTTCACAAGGTGGAGGAGAACATCTTACTACTCTACTTAATATAATGAAACTTAAAAAAGATAGTGCATCTATAACTAAAATTCAATCTAATTTTAATGAGCTTTCG
>JAMOOP010000004.1 GCA_027065385.1 Campylobacteraceae bacterium
TGCATATTGGGCTGTTTTTTCCTAAAGTTGATAAAATGATTGATGGGGATTTTGAGAATAATAAGTTTTTGGGGGTTTTGGAGTATGATTGTTATGAAGAGAGTGGGTGATTTTGTCTAAAATGTAGTTAAAGATAAAAGAGAATTTAGATGTATTGGCAATTCATGGGGATATAGAAAATCCTAATATATTTTTTAACTTAGATAAAAAAATAGATTTTTTTATTGCAGTTACTAACTTTGATGAGGTAAATCTTATCTCATCTCTTATAATTGATGACATAATTAGTGTAGATAAAAAAATTATAAGACTAAAAAATATATTTTTTAGTCAAAGTTCAATTTTAAAAAAGTTGAATATCTATGATACAGTGTTTCCATCTTCAAATACAGCAAATACTGTTAAATATCTTTTAGAGTTTCCAAAAGCAAATAATGTCAAACTCTTCGACCATACAAATATGCTACTTCTCTCTGTTAAAGTAAACAATAGTGACTTTGTAGGCTATAACATGCGAGAGATTAGAAAAAAGTTTAATGATGAGGTTATGGTAGTAGGAGTAGAGAGAGATAAAGAGTTCTCCATACCTCTATCTACAGATTTAATTAAACAAGGCGATTTAATATATCTTTTTGGAGATAAAGAGATTATTAAAAGTGGTTATTGTAATTTTGAAAATCAGTGTAATATTAATAAAAAGATAAAAAATTGCATTATATTTGGAGCTGATAATTTAGGTATAGAGATTGCTAAAGTTTTAGTTCAAAATAAGTTAAATGTTAAAATCATAGAGAAAGATTTAACTAAGTGTCAAGAGGCTATAGATATTTTACAAGATAGCGTTATAGTATTAAATAGTAAATATGGTTGGGGACACCTTTTAAAAGAGGAGGGGTTAGATAATGCCGATATGTTAATTGCCACGACTACAAATGATGAGTATAATATGATTAAATCTATTGAGGGTAAAAAGGCAGGAATTGAAAAGGTGATTGCTATTAATAATGATAGAGAGTATTACTCTTTAATGCACTCCTTAGATTTAGTAGTAGTAAGAGGTGAAAAGATAAATAGCTACTACTCAATATTAGAAAGTATTAATTCCAATAGTATTATTAAACAGAAAAGATATTGTGGAGATAAGGGTACTCTTTTTAATAAAAAGATTATTTCAAACTCAAACTTAATAGGTAAAAAAATATCTATTCCAGATAAAATCAAAAAAGTATCATTAATCTATATTATAAGAGATAAAAAAATATTAAAAGAGTTAGATGATATAGTGTATGAGGAGTTAGATATACTCTTTATTTTTTCTAGGATAGAGAATATGGAGATTATAAATAGATGGATACATCAGGAGATATAGATGTTAAGTATAGATGCAAAAGGTATTTTAAAAGTTGTAGCAATTATTTTGGCTATTTTATCTATATTTTTTCTAATGCCTATAATAGTGGGGTTTTATTATCATGAAGATATTATGAAATTTATGATTTTTGACTCTCTTCTTTTAATTATAAATATAGCAATATTAATCTATCTTAGAGAACATAAAATATCTTTAAAAATAAAAGGTGCAATTATAGTTGCTAATTTAACTTGGTTCTCTTTGGGTATTGTTGGAGCAATTCCTTATATGTTATATGCTCCAAATATAGATTTTAGTAGTAGTTTTTTTGAAGCAATTAGTGGATTTACAACAACTGGTGCTACAGTATTTTCAGATATAGAGTCACTTCCTAAAATGCTTCTTTTTTTTAGAAGTTTAACACATTGGTTAGGTGGTATGGGAATAATTATTTTAGGTGTGGGACTATTATCTATTATAAATCCCACAGGAAGTATAACCCTATTTAAGGCAGAGTCAACAGGAATTACAATTGATAAATTTGCTCCTAAAATAAAAGATACAGCTATTATGCTTTGGGGTATATATTTAGCTCTAACTATTATAGATATGTTATGTCTGCATGGATTTGGTATGGGGTGGTTTGACTCTATTAATCACGCTTTTTCTACTATTTCAACAGGTGGTTTTTCTACTAAAAATGACTCTTTAGGAGGATTTCATAGTAGTGCTATTGTTTGGACAACTACTATTTTTATGTTAATATCTGGTATTAATTTTTTAGCTCATCTTAGATTAATTCATGGAGATTTTAGTGGATATAAGAGTGAAGAGGTTATATATTATCTAATAATATTTTCTGTTTTAGCATCTATTTTATCTATATCTCACTTTTCAACAAGCGATATATCATTTACTAGTTCTATTACACACTCATTTTTTACTATAGCATCTGTTATGACAACAACAGGATTTGCTACAATGGATTATGGAGCTTGGGGACATTTAGCTGTAGCTATTATATTTATATCTATGTTAATAGGTGGAAATACAGGTTCTACAGCAGGTGGAGTTAAAGTTATTAGATATATTGTAGTTTTTAAAAATATAGCATCAGAGATAAAAAGAGTATTACACCCAAATGCAATTTTCTCTATTTTTATAGATGGTAAAAAAATGAAAAGTTCACTTGTAACATCAGTCTTTGGTTTTTTTACTCTATACATCTTTACCACAATAATAGTTATGATTTATCTATATGCTAGAGGTTTAGATGAGATGAGTTCTATATCTACAGCACTAGCAACCGTTGGAAATATTGGACCTGGATTTTTAAAAACAGGACCAGTTGAGAATTATGGCTTTTTTTCATGGTATGATAAAATAGTTTTAAGTTTTGCTATGATTATTGGAAGATTGGAGTGTTATACTGTATTTTTACTTCTTTCTAGGTGGTTTTGGAAGAGGTTTTAACTCTTCAAAACCTCTTTAGCCTTTTTGATACATGAGTCAATTAAAGGTTCATCTGCAATCTTATATCTACACTTTGGTGGAAGATGAGCTTTTGTGCTATTTCCTATTAAAATAGCTATATAGCTACTATCCCACTTAAAATTTTTAAAAAAGCATTTTATTGTAGATGGTGAAGTAAAGATAATAATAGCTCTTTTAGCTGGTTTATCATCTTTACTATAACTCATACAAGATGTCTCATAAATTATCTGCTCTTCTAGTTTTATCCCCTCCTTTTCTAAAAAGGCTCTACTATCAAATGATACCTCTTTTGGTCTAAGATATAATATTTTTCTATTATAAAATATATCTTTTATATCAATAGCTAACTCTTTACCATAAAATTTTTTAGGATAATATATAACCTCTCCTCCAAGCTCCTCTATCTTTTTTTTTGTAGCTCCACCAATAGCAATAGATGGAAACTCTTTCCATCTCTTATCTATACTATTTGCAGTTACAACTGCTTGTTTTGATGTAAACATAAGAGTATTACAATTAGAAAAATCTATCTTTTTAGCTATAGTTTTAAATGAAATCATTGGCAAAGATATAGTATTATCTTTTTTTAATGGAGATAGTAAATATATCATTTTTTTATATCTCCATTATTTATATCTTCATCATCATAAGGGTCATAGTGAGGGGTTATAATCCATCTCTTTTTATTATCTAATGCTCTTATCTCCTCTTCTATTTCATCAGAAATTCTATGAGCTTCAAGTAGTTTCATATCAGGCTCTAAAACTAAATGAAACTCAATAAAATTATTTGTTCCATCTGTTCTAGTTTTTAACCAATGGTAACTATTTACTTTTGGGTGTTGTTTTATTCTTTTATCTATTTCAGAGATAATTTCACTATCTAAAGCATGGTCAAGAAGTATAAATATTCCCTCTTCTATAATCTCATAAGCTGAATAGATAATATATATCCCTATTCCTAAACCAAAAATAGCATCAACAATGTTTAAACCTGTAAAATAGACAATTACTAAAGATAGTAAAATAACACCATTACTTAAAAGGTCAGTTTTATAATGGAGTGCATCAGATTTAATAACTAAATTATCAGTCTCTTTTGCCACTTTTAAAAGATAATTAACTAGTAAAAATGTAACAACTATAGAGAAAATCATAACAATAATAGCAGAGTTTAAAAGAGCAGTCTCTTTTCCATTAATTGCTTTATTAATAGCCTCATATATAATATAGAGTCCAGAAAGAGAGATAATAGTTCCCTCTATTACACCAGCAATTGCTTGAACCTTACCTTTTCCATATTGAAATCTATCAGTAGCTTTCTCTTCAGATTTTTTAATGGCAAAGAAGTTAAATACAGATATAACAGTATCTAATAGTGAGTCAATAGCCGATGCCAAAACAGCTATAGAACCAGATGCTACACCTATAGCAAATTTGACTATAGTTAATATTGTTGCAACAACACTTGCTATAACTGTTGCTCTCTTTTGTGGGGACATTGTATCTCCTTTTTTTTATTTTGGAAGTTTATCATTTTATCCTTATTTTCTTAATTATCTTTCTAATTCTATAACTTCATATATGCTATAATATATTAAAAAATATTGGAGATTTTTATGAATAAGTTAGACTATTTTATAAACAGTTATAGACCTATAATATATGCTTTTGCTATTGGTTTAGCATTCTATCTACTATCAATAAGTTTCTTTTCTCATATTCAAGCTAATTTAATTGGAGTAGTAGCTTTTTTAGTAACTCTTTGGACAAATGAGGAGTTACCTTTAGGTGTTGTTTCACTTTTGCCTATTATTTTATTTCCTAGTTTTGGAATTTTAGATTTAAATCACACCACACCAAACTACTCTAAATCTATTATTTTTCTATTTTTAGGTGGCTTTATGTTGGCTATTGCTATAGAGAAGATTAAACTGCATGAGTATTTTTCTGCTAAACTTCTTAGTTTTTTCCCAAAAACGGCTACAGGTATTATCTATGCTTTAGCTATTACATCAGCTCTTTTAAGTTCAATTCTATCCAATACTACTATTACTCTACTTCTTATGCCTATTGCTATGTTTTTAAGTGAAAATATAAAACTAAAAATTCGTTTTTTACTTGCTACAGCTTATGGGGCTAGTGTAGGGGGGATTTTAACACCAATTGGAACACCTCCTAATCTTATCTTATTAGGCTTTTTAGAAGACAAGGGTTTAGCTACTATTGAGTTTGGTCAATGGGTATATATGATGTTGCCTATTGTTGGTGTTATGTTACTTATTATCCCTTGGTTACTCTCTTTAAGTGTAAAAAATGAGTCTGTAGAGAATATTAATCAAGGGGCTATTCCAAAATTAGATGGTAATCAAAAAAGACTCTATGGAATTATGGTTATTTTAGCATTAGTTTTAGTTCTAAATACTTTTTCAAAACAGATAGTAGGATTTGCACTAAATGAGAAGATGATACTTTTAGGTTTTGGACTTTTAATGTTTATGCCAAAGGTTGGATTTTTAGTATGGGAAGATACAAGAAATCTGCCTTATGAGATTATTATGTTATTTGGTGCAGGATTTAGTATAGCTTCTGCTTTTGGAAGCACAGGTTTAGCTTCTGAAATAGCACATAAATTAAGTTTTATTAGCGATATGCCTCTATTTTGGATGTTTTTACTTGTCTCTTTTGTTGTGGCATTTTCAACAGAAGTTACAAGCAACACTGCATTAACTTCAATAGCAATTCCTATCTTTTATGAGTTTGCAAAAGATATGCCAAGCAGTCAAGGAATGTTACTTCTAATGGTAGCTACAGTTTCAGCTAGTTACGCCTTTATGTTACCAATAGCCACTCCACCAAATGCTATAGTAATGAGTTCAAGAGTAATTCCAGTTAGTCAAATGGCAAAAGTTGGATTTAAGGCTAATCTAATAGGAATACTACTTGTAGCCACTATTGCTTACTCTATTTGGGGGGCTATGTTATAAAATATTTCATATATTAAAACACTTTTTAACATATTTTAGTTATAATAAACATAGTTAATAGTTAAAGGGTGTTTATTATGGGTATTTCGTTTTATGTAAAAGAGATATTAAATGGTTCAGAGACCACTTTTAGAAGAGTTTTATCTACAATTATTGGAAAAAGTATTAAAGATGTTAAAATAGAGCTTGTTAGACAATATACTACAGTTGATAAGGTCTTATTTGAGGCTATAAAATCTATTTTAGATGATTTAAATATTGAAGAGAGCTTTTTTAGTAAAATTTTATATAGATATTTTAATATAAACCTATTTAAAAATAAGAGAAGAGAGCAGTTAGTTATATTCGGAAGTGAGTTTAAAACTAAATACTCCAAACTAAAATTTGAAATAGATAGAGTAGATAATCATATTAAAAATATGACTAATATAATAGAAAACCTTACAAAGCTAAGAGATGGTTTTTTAAATAAAAATAGATTTTTAGTAAGTATTTATGATATAAATAGAAGTAACCTTTTTATAAAAAAGATAAATATAAAAATT
This sequence comes from Campylobacteraceae bacterium, assembly GCA_027065385.1. Lineage (GTDB taxonomy): Bacteria > Campylobacterota > Campylobacteria > Campylobacterales > Sulfurovaceae > UBA1140. The sequence continues at coordinate 6,377 of JAMOOP010000004.1, forward strand.
GATGAGTTAAATAGTTATATATCTAAACTAGAACAAAAACACTCTATATTAAAAGATATAGAGAAGATATATAGCTCTTTATATAAAGAAATTCCTCGTCATTGCAATTTAGAGGAAGAGAACTACTTAAAACTATTAAACTAAAGGAGAATGGAATTGATAGAGAGATACCAAGAACATATAAATGAGCTTGATAGTATGAAAAAATACCCAAAAGAGCTATATAGTATTGGAGATAGAAGTCTGCTTAAAAGACCAAAAGTCTCTATTGTAGGAACTAGAAGACCCTCTAGTTATACAAAACAGTTTACTCACACTTTAGCAAAATCATTAGCAAGTAGAGGAGTTTGTATTATAAGTGGTGTAGCAATGGGAGTTGATGCCATAGCTCACACAGGAGCAGGGGCAAATAACACTATAGCAGTTGTAGCAAATGGATTAGATATTAGATACCCAGCAGTAAACCGTTTTTTAATAGAGGATATAGAAAAAAATGGACTTATCTTAAGTCAATTTTCCATTGGATTTAAAGCCACTCCTTGGAGTTTTGTTGTAAGAAATGAGTTAGTTGTAGCTTTAGGAGATATTTTAATTGTAACAGAGGCAGATAAAAATAGTGGCTCTATGCGTTCAGTTGAGTTTGCTCTAAAAATGGGAAAAAAGATTTTTGTACTACCTCATAGATTAAATGAGAGTTTAGGAACAAACAGTTTAATAGAGAGTGGATTAGCCAAGCCTATATATGATATTGAAAAGTTTAGTAATAGTTATGGAGTTGTTCCAAAAGATAATAGTATAGAAAGAGATGAATTTTTCTACTTTTGTCAAACTTCCCCAACACTAGATGAGGCTATCGCAAAATTTAATAGTAGAGTATATGAGGCAGAGTTAGAAGGGTTAATTAAAATTGAGAATGGATTGGTTAGTTTGGTTTAAAGAGAAAGAATTATTTTTTATTATATAATAGTAAAAAAGGATTTAATATGTTTAAACGGATACTTATTTTAGCAACTTCACTTATATTTATCTCTTGTGGTGGTGGAGGTGGTGGTTCTGATGAAGAGTCTAATATTATGGAAAATTATTCAGTAGATACAACAGTAACCTATAAAAAGATACCATCTACTATAATTAATGATATTAATATATCTACATGGATGTATCAAATTCAAGACCTTTTTGTAGGTGATAATCTTGATATTTTAGATAATACTAATTATGATATGTTGGTGGTTGAACCATCAATAAATATTAAAGATGAAAATTATGATACAGCTAAACTTGTTTCAACTCTTTCTACTAAACCTAATGGAGATAAGAGACTATTAATTGCCTATGTCGATATTGGTCAAGCAGAAGATTATAGAGACTATTGGAAAGATGATTGGGTTGCACCTACAAAAAATAGTAAAGGTTATCCCAATTTTATGATTACTATTGACCCTGATGGGTGGAGTGGTAACTATCCTGTAGCCTATTGGGATAAGAGATGGAAAGATATATGGTTAGGTGATAATGGGATTATTGCAAAATTGGCTACAGAGGGGTTTGATGGTATATATCTTGATTGGATTGAGGCTTATGATGAAGATAGAGTATTAAAGTATGCAAAGAGCCAAAATATAGATGCAAAAAGAGAGATGATAAAGTTTATAAGAGAGCTAAAAGAGAAAGGGCAAGAGGTAAATCCTAATTTTGTAGTTATTGCTCAAAATGCACAATATCTTTTAGATTATGCACCTACTGAATATGCCTCTATTATTGATGCTATTGCTACTGAAGATACATGGTTTTATGGAGATGGAGATGCTAATTGGAACGATAAGGGTGCTGGTGATTTACATGGAGATGAGAGACATCAAGATGAGTTTTCAACTGAAAATAGAATTAAACAAAATTTAAAGTATCTAAAACTAGATATTCCTGTATTTACTGTTGACTACTGTATATCGGAAAAAAATGCTAACTATGTCTATAATCAATCTCGTATAAATGGATTTATACCTATTGTTACAAGAGTCTCTCTTTCTAAATTGACTACAACTCCACCACCTGAATTTTTAGTTACAAAGAGTAGTAGTAGTGCTGTTAAAATAACTAATAGTTATCCAAAAAGTTCTCAAAATCCATGTTTTTCACCTAATGGAAAATCTATTATCTATACTCGTTTTTTAAATGGATATAATAAAGGACCATCTGAAATAGTAAAAATAGATATAGATGGAACTAATGAACAGATAATAGTACCAACTATAGACTCTGATAATGTTAGTGTTCCTTTTGGTGCATGGGTTGGAAATAAGATATGTTTTGCTTCTGATAGAGGAGGCGAAGCTGATGAGATATGGATAGCAGACGATAATGGTGATAATTTACAACAAATTACCACTCACTCTGAAGATAATGAGGTCTATTATATAGAGCCTGTTTTTAATCCAAAGGATAATACTCAAATTGTTTTTGAGTATGTAAAAGGAGAAGATGATAAAACAGCAATTCATAAAATAGCTTTTTTAGATACTAAAACTAAAGAGGTTACACTATTAACTGATGGAACTTATGATGATAGATTACCAAGTTGGAGTAATAATGGAACTAAAATACTATTCCAAAGAAATAATTATGGAGCAGATGAGGGGTGGGAAATTTATACAGCAAATATTAATACTACTAAAAAAGCTAGTGTAAGTGATTTTAAATTAATTACTTTTGGAGAGGTTGATTATACTGATTGTTCATGGTCTTATAATGATAAATATATATTAAGTTCAAGTAACTATAATAATTTAGATGTTCCAAATATTTGGATGTTTCCTACAGATTTATCTCTAACTCCTATTCAAAAATCATTTAATAAAGAGAATGAAGATGGCGCACCTACTCAATCCCATGATGGTAAAAGTATAGCTTTTGAAAGTCACTCTGGAGACTCGGAAGAAGAACCTTCTGAAATATGGATTGTGAATACAAATTAAAGAGGGAGAACAGTTTATGAAAAATATTAAAGAGAGGGCAAAATTTGATGTGAAAAGAAAGTAGCATTAAATGACTACTTATAAGTAGTCATTTCTCTACACAATATAATCAGAAACCTTAGAGCTATTAACAACCTCTTTTATAAACTCAACTACCTTTAAATGTTCAGGGTGAGTTGCATACTCGTTTAACCCTTCAATATTATCAAATAGTGTAATAATACTTAAATCCATAGCTCTATCCTCTTTTGAAAAGTTAACTCCAACTTCCATACTTTTTAATGTAGGGACAGTATTTATTAAATCCTCTAACATCTCTTTTGCTTTTTTAATATTTTCATCTCTCTTCTCATCTTTAAACTCAAACATTACAATATGTTTTACCATTTTCTATACCACCTTAAATATTAATATTATCGCAGATTATAGCAAAAATATGATAGAATTCTCCCAATTTAAAAAATTTGGAGACAAAATGGCAGAACTTGATTACTATGAAGCTTTAGAAGTTAGCAGAGACTGTTCTGGAGCAGAGCTAAAAAAATCTTATAGAAAATTAGCTATGAAATATCACCCTGATAGAAATCAAGGAGATAGCGAAGCAGAAGAGAGATTTAAAGTTATAAATGAGGCATATCAAGTGCTAAGTGACAAACAAAAAAGAGCTATATATGACCAATATGGTAAAGCTGGACTAGAAGGACAAGGTGGATTTAGTCGTGGCTTTGGTGGACATCAAAGTATGGACGATATTATGGATATATTTAACTCTATGTTTGGTGGCAGTTCAGGTTTTGGAGGAGGCAGAAGAAGAGCTGATAATCAAAAATATAACTTAGATTTTGAAATTGAACTTCCTCTTAAATTTAATGAAGCTGTATTTGGCGTTGAGAAGAAGATAGAGATTAAATATAAAGTTCCTTGCAGTGATTGTAATAGTACAGGAGCTAAAAATGGTAAATTAGAGATTTGTGATTACTGTAATGGTCAAGGTCAAGTAGTTATGAAGCAAGGTTTTATGTCTTTTGCTCAAACTTGTCCTAAGTGTCATGGTGAGGGGCAAAAAATTACAGAAAAGTGTCCATCGTGTTCTGGAAGAGGGTATCATGAAGAGCCAGATACTATTACTATTAAAATACCTGCAGGTGTAGATACTGGAAATAGATTAAGAGCTGAAGGTTATGGAAATCAAGCTAGAAATGGACAGAGAGGTGATTTATATCTAACATTTAATGTAGAAGAGGATAAACACTTTATTCGAGAGGGAACAGATATATATACAGAAGTACCTGTATTTTTTACTCAAACTATTTTAGGTGATACAATTACTATTCCATCTCTATATGGAGAGTTAGAGTTAGACTTAAAAGTTGGAACTAAAGATAGAGAGCAATTTGTATTTCAAAATGAGGGTGTAGCTGATGTTCATTCTGGAGAAAAAGGACGACTTATTGCACAGATAAAAATAATTTATCCTAAAAGATTAAATGATGAACAAAAAGAGTTATTATTAAAACTACAAAACAGTTTTGGAGTAGAGAGCAGACCACATACAAATAGTTTTGAAGATGTATTTTCAAGAGTAAAAGGGTGGTTTAAGAAGTAGAAAAACTACTTCTTAATAATATTAATAACTTCAGTTTATCTGTTTATCAGGGAATATCCTTTTCTAAAAAATTTTTAAATAAATAGCCACTACTTCATAATTACCTAAGAAAAATTAAGTTAAAATAGAACTTAACTAAATCAGTTATTTCTTGATTAATTACTAAAGGGGTGGTCATGCAGACACATAAATTTTCGCTCGTAGGTAAACTTTTATCTTTATCTCTTCTTATAACTTCGCTAAATTCAGTTGAGGTTAATATTAAAGCTGGACTTCCATTTGTTGATGTTGATATTAATGGAGACTCTGTTAGAATAGAGAGAATTCAAGATACTAGTCATAAATTAAAAAACTCTTATACAAAAACATCAAGACCTGCACCTCCATTTACCATTCAACCTTTTGAACCTATTAAAGGTATAAAAACTGTTAGTGAACTTGATGTTATTGATTTTATATCAAAAGATGTAAATAATAATACAGGAATTTTAGTAGATGCAAGAATGCCAAAATGGCATCAAGTTGGAACAATTCCTAGTGCTATTAATATTCCTTTTTCTATACTTTCAACAAAAGGCAATAATCCATATATTAGTCAAATATTTCAGCTTTTTGGAGCAACTAAAAACAAAGGAAAATGGGATTTTTCAAATGCACAAACAGTTCTAATTTTTGATAATGGTCCATGGTGTCAACAGGGTGTTCGTGCTATGAAAAACCTTGTCCATTTAGGTTATCCTAAATCAAAAATATTATACTATAGAGGGGGAATGCAATATTGGCAAATTTTAGGGTTAACAACAATAAAACCGAAATAATAACACAAAGGAGAAAAGATGTTAAATAAAGATGAATACAATCAAGATGAGTATAATGACTATTATGCTCAAGAGACGCGTGGTGCTGAAATTTCAGGCAAAAAAGATGACAGTGGTGGTGGAAAAAAGATATTATTTATAGTTTTACTTCTAGCTGTTATTGGAGTGGGGGGATATTTTGGTTTTAAAGGTATGGGTTCTTCTAATAGTACAGCACCAAAAGATAGTAGTGAAATAGATAGTAAAGTAGCTGATAAAGTTAAAGATAATGATTTAGCAAAAGAAGAGAGTAAAGTAGAAAAGAGTGTTACTAAAAAAGAGGAGAGTTCATCTGAAATATCTGATAAAGAGAAAATATCAAAAGAGGTAGAAACAGCTATATCAACTGATAGTGCTAATGGAAAGATGAACCCTGAAGATATTGCAAATATTGTTCAGATGGTTATGCAAAAGATGAATAAAGAAAAAAATAGTGAAGACTCAATAGAAAAATCTGAACCTATTACAAAAGAACAAGCAAAAGATAATAAATTAATGGACTCTTTAGAAGATACAGAAGTTGACTCTTTAGTATCTCAATTAGAAAAAGTTGATGTTCTTTCAGAAAATGATAAGAGTAAAAAAGCAACTAAAAGTGAAGAGACTGCTGATACTTACAATAAAGTTTTAGTTGAAAAAGAGTCAACCGTAGAAAATGATGAATTAAGTAAATTATCAGATGAGATTTCAAGTGTTATAGCAGAAGATACCAAAAAAGATACATCAGAATATACAAAAGGGGTACAAAAAGAGGTAAAGGCAAGAAAAAAAGAGATGAGATATATTACTGTAAAAAAAGGTGATACTCTTGGTAAAATTGCTAAAAAAGTTTATGGGAATGTTATGGATTATAAAAAAATCTATGAAGCAAATCCTGATATTCTTAGAAGACCAGATAGAGTATATATTGGTCAAAGACTTAGAGTTCCAGAATAGAGATTTAGAAAAGGAAAAAAATGAAAAAAATAGTTATAGTTCCACTTTTTGCGTCACTACTTTTGGCTCAAAATGTAAAAGATAAAGAGTTAACTGTTAAAATAACTGATAATATGCCTTATGTTACAACTACTAACTCTGGCAAAAAAGTCAAGATACAACGGATACAGGATACAGATAATCAAATAACTGATGATTATACAAAAACATCAAGACCATGTCCACCTTTTTGTATTCAACCTACAAAAATAGCTGATGGGATTAAAAATATAGAGGAGATAGAATTTTTAACCTTTATGCAAAATGAAATCCCAAAAGGTACAGGCGTTGTTATTGATGCAAGACTTAAGAGTTGGTTTGAGTTAGAGACAATTCCAAGTGCTATTAATATCCCTTTTCCTGTAATTCAAAACGCGTCTAAAGCAAAAGCTAAAAAGATATTTACACTTTTAGGTATGAAAGTAAAAAAAAGTGGTGATTGGGATTTTTCAAAAGCAAAAAAATTGGCAATTTTTTGTAATGGTGTGTGGTGTGAGCAATCAAAACATTTTATAGCTGGTATGATAGAGCATGGTTATCCTAAAGAAAAAATGTTATATTATAGAAGTGGCTTTCAAGGTTGGAAACTTTTAGGACTTACTACTGTAGTACATAAAGAGATTAAGAAATAGTTAAAAACTATTTCTTATTCCACTCATAATAGGTCTTAGCTTTAGAAATATCATTATAGTTAAATAATACTTCCTCTTTTTTAATCTTTACTACAAAACCATTTTCATTAGCAGAAATAATTAGACCTTTTTCTTTATCTCCACCATTAATTTTAAATTTTACTCTTTCACCAATAGCTGACATAAAATGTGTAGGAGTTTCTAGTTTTCTTTCAATTCCAGGTGAGCTAACTTCTAAATAGTATGCTCCGTGCATAGGAGGGTTCACATCTAAAAATGGAGATAGTTCATTTGAAATTTCAGCACATAAATCAAGACTTACTCCATCTTTTTTGGTAATATATACTCTAAAAATAGTGTTTCCATCATCTTTAACTATCTCTGTTCCATAAAGATTAGCTCCATTAGATTTAACTATTTTTTCTATCTGTTTATCAAGACTCATTTTCGCTCCCTTCAACTTTTTTTCTTTTTGCTATCTGTTTAAAGAGTTCTTCTATATGAGTAATTCTTTCTAATTGGTCATCAAATTCAAATGTAAATTTAGGAGATTTAAACCAACCTTCACTCTCTCTAACATAAGTTGATAGGTAACTAGATACAATACGAAGTTGTTTTAAGGCTTCTAATTGCTCTTTTTCATTTAGATATGATTTATCTAAATATACTTTAGCATCATATCTACCTCTTGAACAGACTACTTCTGTAACACTTAATCCATTAATACGATTATCATTCATAGTAGAAAGTGCTTCAGGGATTAGTTCAACTAATCTTGACTCTGTTCTCTTTCTTTTTATCTCTTCTTCTCTCATTATTCACTATTCACTATTAATTATTCACTAAAGAGAAACCTGCTCTTCTACCATTTTAAAGGTCTCAATTACATCGCCCTCTTTAATATCATTAAATTTATCAAGCATAATACCACACTCAAATCCATTTTTAACCTCTTTAACATCATCATTAAATCGTTTAAGAGAGGAAATTTTAGTAGTATATACAACAACACCATCACGAATAAGTCTAGCACCTGCATTTCTAACAATAGTACCATCAACAACTCTACACCCAGCAATAGTTCCAACTTTTGCAACTGTAAATGTCTCACGAACCTCTGCTTGACCTGTAACTTCTTCAGATATAACAGGACTCATCATACCTCCAAGAAGTGCTTTAATATCATCAATAAGTTCAAATATAACAGAATAGGTTTTAATTTCAACACCTAATTCTTTAGCTCTTTTCTTAACAGAACCAGTAGGTCTAACATTAAATCCTAAAATAATAGAGTGTTCTGAAGCATTAGCTAATTGCACATCACTTTCACTTACTCCTCCAACTCCTTCATGAATAATATTAACTTTAACCTCTTCATTTTTAAGGTCAGTTAATGTTCCTTTAATAGCTTCAAGAGAACCTTGAACATCTGTTTTAATAATAACAGGTAAAGATTTAAGATTACCCTCTGCAATAACAGCTGATAAATCTTCAAGAGTTACTTTTTGGCTTTTAGATAGCTCTTTAGCTCTCTCATATTCTGCTCTTTTATCAGCAATTTCTCTTGCTTCTTTTTCACTATCCATAACAATTAATACATCACCAGCAGTTGGTACTTTAGAAAGACCAACAATTGCAGCAGGAGTACTAGGTCCTATTGCTTTTGCTCTTGAACCATCATCTAAAATCATAGTTTTAATTTTACCATAAGTAGTTCCAACAACAAAAGAGTCACCAATTTTTAAAGTACCATCTTGAACAATTACATCAGCAATTGAACCAAAACCTTTCTCTACTGAACTCTCAACAACAATTGCTTTTGCATTTCTTGAAGGGTCTGCTGTAAGTTCCATAACCTCTGCTGTAAGAAGTAGAGTCTCTAGTAACTCATCAATACCTTGACCAGTATGAGCAGATACAGGGATAAATTCAGTCTCTCCTCCCCACTCAATAGGTGTAATTTCAAGTTCAGCTAGTTGAGATTTAACTAACTCTGGGTTAGCTCCCTCTTTATCCATTTTATTAATAGCTACAACAATAGGAACTTCAGCAGCTTTTGCATGAGAAATTGCCTCTTTTGTCTGCTGTTTAACTCCATCATCTGCAGCTACAACAATAATAACAATATCGGTAGCTTGAGCTCCTCTTGAACGCATCTCTGTAAATGCAGAGTGACCAGGGGTGTCTATAAATGATATTTTTTTACCATTTTTCTCAACTTGATAAGCTCCAACATGTTGAGTAATTCCACCAGCCTCTTTTGCAGCTACCTTAGTTTTTCTAATTCTATCAAGAAGTGAAGTTTTACCATGGTCAACATGTCCCATTATTGTAATAACAGGTGGTCTTTCAATTAAATTTCTATCTTCTATTGCATCATAAGCTTTTACATAATCTAGTGCATTTAACGGGTCAATAGTAGTAACCTCTACATCAAACTCATCAGCTAAAATTTCAATAGAGTCTTTATCAAGGAAATCATTTTGAGTAAACATAGTTCCTAGTGCAAATAGAACTTTTATAACCTCACCTGTACTTCTACCAACTTTTTCAGCAAACTCATAAACTCTTACATTTTCAGGAATTTGTACTGATTTTATCTGCTCATTATGCTCTTCTTTAATATATTTCTTTCGTTTTCCACCTCTTCTAAGTCCAGATGGTCTTCTTCTATGTTGTCCACCTCTATTTTGCTGTTGACCAATTCCAGCTGCTGCTCTTTTTTTAGCCTCTTCTTTTCTTTTCTGCTCTTGTCTCATCATATCTTCATAGATATTTTTATCAGAGAAATCTAGCATCATTACTTCTGGTTCTTCTTCAATCTCTGTAACAGATGTTCTTCCACTACCAAAACTAGAGTTAGACATAAAATCAAGTCTCTCTCCACTCTCTTTAGCTTGTGCTATTCTTTTAGCTTTTTTCTTAGAAGGAGGTGTTGGCATACCTTTTGGTTTAGATTTTTTAACAATATGAACCTCTTTTTCGGGTTTTCGCTCATCAACAATTCTAATCTTTGGTCTTTCTCTATCAGCTTTTTTAATTACTGTAATACCAACTCTTTTTCTTTTAATTTTTGGTTTTTTAATAACTACAGGCTCTTCTTTTGGAGTCTCCTTTGGAGCTTCTGTTGGAACTGCTACTTTTTCTTTTTCTGTAGTAGTCTCTTTTGTACTATTTGTACTTTCAACTTTTTCTATTGGTTTCTCTTTAGCTACTTCTATTTTTTTAGGTTTAATAGGAGTTTCACTTTTAACTTTTTCTATTTTTGGTGTCTCTTCTATTTTAACTTCTTTTATATTAGCAGTAGCAGAAACTTTTGCTTTTTTAGGAGTAGATACAATACCTGCATGTTTTCTAACTACTATCTTCTTTTTAACTTTAGGTTTTTCCTCTTTTTTAGGTTTAACACCATTAATAGCATAATTAACTAAAATACCAGCCTCTTCAATAGTAAGTGTACTATTACCTGCTTTTACATCATAACCTAACTCTTTAGCTTTTTCAATAAGCACTGCATTAGATGCACCAGCTTCTGATGCTATCTCTTGGATTTTAACTCTATCCATTCTTATCTAACTCCTTTAAATACTTAACAAACCGTTCACTATCATCCGTAGAGAGCCTGAAACGCTTAATTAAGCCTTTGACTTTTTTTTCATCTTCACTGCAACTACTACACAAATAAAAACTTCTACCTCGACCTGTAAAGGGAAAAATATTGTTATTATTTTGTTGTAGCCTTATTAACTTTTTTTGCAGTTGCCTTACTCTACATGCTATACACATGCGTATAGGTTCATTTTTTTGCATAATTATACCTAAATAATGTTATTAATTCTTTGAAGTTACACCATAATTATCAAGACTCTTAGTAAATACTCGATATTTAGGGAACTTCTCCTCTAAAGCTTTATGAATTTTTGACGCATCATCAGCATAGCATAGTGTAAAAAATGTTGAACCACTGCCTGAGAGTGTACTCATCAATGCACCTTTTGCAAGTGCAAGTTTTTGTACTTCAAATAGTTCAGGCATCTGTTTCATTCTTCTTGTTTGATGTAGTTTATCTTGTGATGCAATTTTGAGTAAATCCCAAGACTCTGTCATAAAAAGAGAGGTCATAAATGATGCACGAGACAATGAATAGACAACCTCTTCTGTTTTGTATGTATTTGGTAAAACTGTTCTTGATTTTGCAGTAGATATTGTTTTATTTGGAACTACAAGTACAGCTCTTAAATAATCAGGAATTTTTCTTTTTTTACTATAAACTTTTCCCTCTTCTACACAAGCTACATTAAATCCACCCATAACAGCAGGTGCTATATTATCGGGGTGTGGTTCATACTCTAGTGCTAAATTTAATATTTTTCTTTTATTATATCTCTCTCCTGCTACTACAAAAGCTGTTGTAATTGCTGCTGTAATTACAGCCGAAGAGCTACCAAGTCCCCTAGAGATTGGAATACGATTATTAAATTCAAATCTAAAATTTTTTTTATGACCTTTTAATAGTTCATACTGCTTGTTAAAAATATTCATAAATAGAATATTTTTACGAATATGTGGATTTTCTGAACCCTCTCCACGAGTAGATACAGAAAAAAATCTTGATGGTTTTATAATTATCTCATTACGAAAATTTATTGCCAGTCCTAAAGTGTCAAACCCAGGACCTAAATTTGCCGATGTTGCTGGTACCGATACAAACAAAGCTCTCCCTATACAGCTGGTAGTATATACAATGGTTCACTATTTTCTAATATAACAACATCACTAAGAAGTGATGGTAATTTAAACCTCTGCTCTACAGCCTCATCAAATTTTTTTGTTATTATAGTCTCTTTTTCTTTGATAAAGTATAGTTTCCCCATTGCTTTTATAGGATTTTGATTATTAAGAGAAAAAGCATCACAACCATAAAATTTTATATCTTTTAAAATCTCTAAAGAGCGAAGAGTAATATATGTTAGTTTTATTGCCATATAACTTCCCGGCCCTGATGTATAGATAATAGAACTATAATCATACTTTTTACTAATATCCATTAGAACCTTTAAAAGAATATCTGATGTTTTTTCTTTTGTTTCTATTTTCTCAACTAAAACTCCATCTTTATATACACCAATAAGAAGTGGTGAAGAGATGGATATTATAAGAACTTTATATTTATGCAAAACTTTTTTCAAATGCTCTACTTCTTGATTTTTCAATAGCTACTATCTCATAATTACTAGCATCAGCCAATAATTTAACAGTTAACTCATGATTTAACTTATGGCTTCCTGCAAAGGAGCTATAAGAACCTAAAATATTGTGTCCTGTTACCATCATATCGCCCATAGCATCTAATATTTTATGCCTTGCAAACTCATTAGTAAATCTTAATCCTTCAGGATTTAAAACTTTTTCATCATCTAATCCAATAGCATTATTTAAACTAGCACCTAATGCTAAATTAATGCTTTGAAGGTATTGAATATCTCTGGCAAATCCAAAGGTTCTAGCTCTTGCTATCTCTTCAATAAAAGGTTTAGTTCCAAAGCTATAACTCTCTGACTGTTTTCCAATAACAGGGTGATTAAAGTCGATAGTAAAATTAAACGAAGCTCTATTACTAGGCTCTAACCTTACAAATTTATTACCATCTCTAACTTCAACACTCTTTTTAATTCTAATAATTTTTTTAGAAGCATTCTGCTCTTTAACTCCTGCTTCATCTAAAAGAAGACAAAAAGAACTCGCACTTCCGTCCATTATAGGCATCTCATTTCCATTAACAACCACTCTTAGATTATCAATACCATAAGCATAAACAGCAGATAAAAAGTGTTCAATAGTAGATATAGAACCTTTACTAGTTCCAATAACAGTAGCCATTTGGGTATCAATAACACTAGAGGGGGAAAGAGGGATAGTTAAAGCTAAATCTTCTCTATAAAAGACAATACCTGCATCTTCACCTAGGGGTTCAAGTCTTAATTTAATTGGCTCACCTTTGTGAAGTCCAATACCTACAACTTCAACTGGCTTACGAATAGTTCGTTGGTTCATAGTGAATTCCTTTATTTTTAAAACTATATTATAACATAAAAGTGAATTTTTTGTAGAGTATGGTCACTAGCTTTTCTCTATATCTCTTTGAAGACCTTTAGAAAACCCCCTCTAAGTACCTTTTAAGTATAATCCACAAATTAAAAACAAGGGTACTTTTTTATGCCAAAACGAACTGACATCAAAACTATTTTACTTATAGGTTCTGGTCCAATTGTAATTGGTCAAGCCTGTGAATTTGACTATTCTGGAACACAAGCTGCTAAAACTCTTAAAGAGTTGGGCTATAGAGTAGTTCTTATAAATTCAAATCCAGCTACTATTATGACAGACCCAGAGTTTGCCCATAGGACTTATGTTGAGCCAATAACGCCTGAAGTTATCTCTAAGATTATAAAAAAAGAGTCTGTTGATGCAATTTTGCCTACAATGGGAGGGCAAACTGCACTAAATGTGGCTATGGATATGTATGAGCAGGGTATGTTGGAGGGTGTTGAATTTTTAGGTGCAAATCCATCAGCTATTAAAAAAGGTGAAGATAGACAAGAGTTTAAAGAGGCTATGATAAAAATAGGTATGGATTTACCTATCTCTCAATACGCTTACAATATGGACGAAGCTATGGAGGTGGCTAAAAAAATAGGTTTCCCTTTAATTATTAGAGCATCTTACACCTTAGCAGGTGGTGGGAGTGGAGTTGCTTATAATATAGATGAGTATAAAAAAATAGTTCAAGGTGGACTTGATGCCTCTCCTATATCTGAAATTCTTATTGAAGAGTCGCTTTTAGGTTGGAAAGAGTATGAGATGGAGGTTATTAGAGATAGGGCTGATAACTGCATTATAGTCTGTTCTATTGAAAACTTAGACCCAATGGGGGTTCACACAGGAGATAGTATAACTATTGCACCTGCTCTTACTCTTACGGATAAAGAGTATCAGAGAATGAGAGATGCCTCTTTTAAGATTTTAAGAGAGGTTGGAGTTGATACTGGTGGAAGTAATGTTCAATTCTCTATTAATCCAGACAGTGGTAGAATGATAGTAATTGAAATGAACCCAAGGGTAAGTAGAAGTTCAGCCTTAGCTAGTAAAGCTACAGGTTACCCTATTGCAAAAGTAGCTACACTTTTAGCTGTTGGATTTACTTTAGATGAGATAACAAATGATATTACAGGAACACCTGCATCATTTGAACCAGTAATTGATTATATTGTAACTAAAATTCCAAGATTTACATTTGAAAAGTTCCCTATGGCAGACTCAACTTTAACTACTGCTATGAAGAGTGTGGGTGAGGTTATGAGTATGGGTAGAACCTTTAAAGAGTCTTTCCAAAAAGCTCTAATTTCACTTGAAACTGGTTTAAAAGGTTTTGATAGTATAGATTGTGATAATGATAAGCTAGTTAGAGAAATTCGCCGTCCAAATAGTGATAGAATTTTATATGTTTATGAAGCATTAAGAAGAGGAAAAAGTGTTAATGAAATATTTGAGATATGTAAAATAGATAGATGGTATCTATATCAGTTTGAAGAGTTAGTTAAGAGTGAAAATGCAATAGATATAAAACTTCTTAAAAGTGAGGAGCAGTTTAGAAAGATTAAATCTGAAGGTTTTTCTGATGCTATGATTGCCGAGATTATCAATAAAAAAGATGGACTCTCTTTAAGTGAAAATGATATATATACAGCAAGAGAGAAGTTAGGAGTAGTTTTAGAGTATAATGAGGTTGATACATGTTCAGCTGAATTTGAAGCTTTAACTCCATATCTATACTCAACAACAAATATTACCAAACTTCCTAAAAAAGATAAAAAAGAGACTAAAGATAAAAAAGTACTTGTAATTGGTGGAGGGCCAAATAGAATAGGTCAAGGTATTGAATTTGATTACTGCTGTGTTCATGCCTCTTTTGCTTTAGAGGATATGGGAATTAAATCCATTATGTATAACTGTAACCCTGAAACGGTATCAACAGATTATGATACATCAGATATTTTATATTTTGAACCAATAGATTTTGAACATGTACGAAATGTAATAGAGTTAGAAAATCCTGATGGGGTTATTGTTCACTTTGGAGGACAAACACCACTAAAACTAGCAAAAGGTTTAACAGCAATAGGTGCTAATATCTCTGGAACAACAGCTAAGGTTATTGATTTAGCAGAAGATAGAGAGCTATTTTCCACATTTATTCAAGATTTAGGCTTAAAACAACCTGCGAATGGAACAGTATTTACAAAAGAGGACGCTATTATAGTAGCAAATCGTATAGGTTACCCTGTACTTGTTCGCCCAAGCTTTGTTTTGGGTGGTAGAGGAATGAAAACCGTATTTTCAGATAGTGAACTAAAAGAGTATATGGACGAGGCTGTATCTGTATCTAATGATGCACCTGTTTTAATTGATAAGTTTTTAAATAATGCTATTGAGCTTGATGTTGATGCTATTAGTGATGGAAAAGATGTATATATTGGTGCAATTATGCAACATATTGAAGAGGCAGGAATTCACTCTGGAGATTCTGCTTGTGCATTACCAACAATTTCAATTTCAGATAGACTATTAGAAGAGATTAAAACTCAAACAGCCAATATTGCTTTAGGTTTAGGTGTTGTAGGACTTATGAATATTCAGTATGCGATATTTGAAGATGAGATATATCTAATAGAGGTAAATCCAAGAGCATCAAGAACAGTTCCATTTGTATCTAAAGCAACAGGTCTGCCACTTGCTAAAGTAGCTACTAGAGTTATGATACAAGGAGATTTAAAAGAGGCATTAAGATTTTATGATACATTTGGAGTTGTAAACTTTAATAATAAAATATTAGAGCCAAATCTAAAAGGACATGTAGCAGTAAAAGAGGCAGTTTTCCCATTCAATAAACTACCAGGTTCTGATTTACTTTTAGGACCTGAAATGAAAAGTACAGGTGAAGTTATGGGAATTAGTGATAATTTTGGTCTAAGCTTTGCCAAAAGTCAATTTGCATCAAAAAATAATATTCCATTAGAGGGCAAAATATTTATATCCCTTGCCAATAGCGATAAAGAGTTTGTAGGAGAGTTAGGAAAAGAGTTTACAAATTTAGGTTTTGAGATAGTAGCAACCTCTGGAACACATAAAGCCCTAGAAGATGCAGGAGTAAAATCTAGTAAAGTTCTAAAAATATCAGAGGGTCGTCCCAATATAGATGATATGATTAAAAATGGTGAAATATCTTTAGCCATTAATACAAGCGAAGACCAAGGAAGTAAAGTTGATGGAAGAACCATTAGACAATCTGTTTTAGCTCAAAATATAGCCTACTTTACTACAATAGCAGCTGCAAAAGCTACAGCTTTAGCCATTAAAGAGTTAAAAGCATCTAATGGTGAACTTGAACCTAAGGCTTTACAAGATTATTTAAAGTAATGGCAAAAAAGTAGTAAGAGTTTTTGGTCTGTTAATTTTATAATTACCCTACGGCATTGTGATGATGTAGGAACCATGGAGGTAAGGGTTAACCTCCACTCTTTCTACTTAAACTTCTAAATCAACAAAATTTATTTTTTATGTTAAAATACTTTATTCCAAAAAAGGATAAAGAGTGAAAAAAGACATCATTAGCAAAGAGCTATTAAAAGAGATGGCAAAAGATATATCTCGGCATATTTTGAATATAGAGATACCATTTTGAGAAGAGTCACCAAAACTAGCACAAAATAAACAATGTTCTAGCTTTAATTATAACTAATTATAAAAAAAAAATATAGTTAGGCAACCCTATAATAGTCTTCAAGAATAAATTTTATAGATTCTTTTTTGAAATCTTTAGTTTTATATTCTGAGAAACTATTAATATTTAAAAATTTACGCCGTAGAAACCTGAGTTCGATAAAAAAAGTGGGATAAGGAGATTAAAAGAGAAGTCGTTCTATAGTTTTAAACCAGTAAAACAAAAAGAGACGACTAAAAAATGTTAACAAAAATATTCTGTGAAATAGATGA
>JAMOOP010000005.1 GCA_027065385.1 Campylobacteraceae bacterium
GAAAAAACCTTCTATTAATTTTACTGAAAAGGATAGAGTTTTACTTATTAATTCCATTAATAAAAGCTCTCAAAATAATACTTGTATGGGACTTATATTAATTTAATTTTTATCGAATTCAGGTTATCTGTTAATTTAGGCTCTTTGGGTGACTCTAAAGGAGGTAGTAATTTTTTTGGTTTAACCTCTAATTTAGTATGATTATTCTCAACAGATGGTTGTCTCATAGAACTCAAAGATTTCAATAACTCATCTATTTTTGTAGTGTCTGATTTTATACTCTCTTGATTCTCATTTTTTTGTGTACTTTTTGAATCTCCTCTTTGAGCTGTTGCATATATCATACCAATCAAAAAAAGTGCTATTATCCCAAAGATAATCAAATAGGGTTTTTTAGAAGCAAATCTACCACTTTGAGTCATAGATGATGGGGATTGATTTATATTTAAATTTTGATTACTCATACTCTAACTCTCAAAATTTTAAATAGGAGGCTTTCATATAACCTCCACCCTCTAATTTTACCCAATCTTCACCATCCTGATTAGTTATAATCTCAACATAAGATACCATTTTACCTTTTTTTAAAATCGCTATCTCTTTTGATTTTTTAGTAGGTTTGGACCTGATTTTTAAACTATTTGCTACTACTTTAGCAAGGGAGGAAACACTATCTTGATTTTGAGTAGTAACTATATCTTGCGAAATACTAAAGTCTAAATTTGCAAACTGTTTACTATCTAATCCTACAGCAGAAAATGAACTAAATGGTTGATATTTTCGTTTATCATCTTTATAAATTCTGCTAATACTAACCTCTCCAATATGATAACTAACTCGAATCATTTTTTTATTAAGAGGGGTTATTTTCCAAGCAAGAGGGATTCTTTTTATATTTTTACCATATATCGCACCCAATCCATAACCTCTTTTTCTAAGTTCACTTTCTATTTTTTTAGCAAAGAGAGTATTAGTTTGTTCTATTTGAAATACACTATTTGCAGGTGGATAATAGGCTTTGATAATAGTAATAAAATCATGAATTATTATATCTGCTCTATTTTTACTTAAATCTATTTTATCACTTATAAAAGGTGTAAAATAGTTAGAGTGAGAACTACAACCTACAAATAGCAAAAAAATCAAACTTATACTTAGGATTACTCTTTTTTTAATACTCATCTTCATCTCCTATTAAAATTTTTAGCTCCCTATTTTTATAACTCTTGTTAGATTTAGAGACTCTATAAATCATAATACTCTCTTGGTCAGCTCCTACACCTAAGAGAAGTATTGCAGAATCAAAGAGCTTATCAACGATATATTTATCCTCTTTAAGTCGATAATTTACCAAATTTTTATTTGATGCACTATCAAGAACAAGTAGAGCAGGGGCTTCTTTTACACCCATATCTTTTGGCATCTGTATAAAAGTTTTAACTCCATCATTATAGACTCTAATAGGCTTCCACTCTGCATCTCCCTCTATCTCATAATTGAAATCTAAATTATTTATATCTACTTTGGTTTGAGGAGATTTTTCAAAAGAGTTAACTTTTTTATATGTATCTATCCTCTTTTTTTGATACATTTTATAATTTTGTAGAGAGCTTTTAAGCGAAGCATTATAGGTAAAATTTACAATAGGAGTCCACGCATATTTTTTTGATACAAGTTTTAAATTATAGGTTCGTCTATCTGTAAAGATAAGAAGATTTGTATCAAGCCCAAGGTCAAGAGGTTTAACAATAATATGAGCTACCTCATTTTTCCCTTTTCCTGAAATATCTGTTGAGAAATTCCATCTTGCTGTATCTCCTGCTTGAATAGATTTTAACTCTTCACCAGCTTCTAATTGAATATCCGTTATTTTTAATGGTGAACAGATAACTGATGGCATGGTAGCACCATATAAAAATGTAATTCTTCCATCTCTTCCCCTCATAGAGCGAATATCATTATTTAACCACCTTTTAGCCTGTTTTACTGATTCCCACTCTCGTTCATCTAAACGATAACTATCTTCTGAAAAATAGTTAGTCTCTGCAAAAAGTTGAATATTAAATATGATACAAACTAATAATAAAATCTTTTTCAAAATATATCCTCCTATTTGATTTTTTGGTTAAAATTAAACTCTACAATATATAGACCTATAGGGTTTTTTAATATTGTTCTCTCTGTAGTAGGAGGTACAAGAGCAAATTTAACAATACCTTTGTAATTGTCTGTTTGGGTATATTCTCCTTTTTCATTAAAAGTTTTTTCCTCCCAATCAATTTGATAGTTATTTTCGGATAATTGTAATACAGAGATAATCTTAACTACCACTCTCTTTTTTTGATGAAAAGGTGGATTATCTACAAAATATTGTGTTAGCATATTATAAGCAGGAGAGTTAGCCGATAGATAGTTATAGGCTTTTTTTATCATTTGAACTTGAACATCTTTATCATTATAAACCGTTCTATAGTTCACTATAAATTCAGAAAGAGCAAATTTAATTACTTTTGGGTCTTTTATCATAGAGGCTTTGGCTCTAAAAACAGAGATAGGTTCACCCAATTTATCAATCTGAACAATATAAGGAATAAACCTATTTTGAGAAGAGGTATAGATAAATCCACCTACAGATAATAGGGTAACGAGTAAAAGAGTAAATGATACTCCTCTCCAAATATGAGCCTGTTTTATATAGCTTCCATATCTCTCATTCCACTCTCTTCTAGCATCCATATAGACATTATTTATTTGATTCTTACTCATTTTTTACCCTCCTGTTTTGTATTGCTTGGTGAAGAGTAATCTGTTGGAAACTTTTTATGATAATCTTGTGATTGAGTATTATATGAATTTGTTATATCCATAGCCTCTTTAAACATACTTCCTCCTACATCTGCTACAGCTTTTAATGTTCCTACTGTTGCTCTTAATGTACTATTGGCTACATGTTTACCAACACTTTTCATGGTAATAGGGCTATTCATATTACTATTACCATTTTTATTGGTTGCTGTTGATGGGGGTGAAGTAGTAGCATTAGTTTGAGATGTTTGATTGGCTTTTAGTGTTGATGATTGTGTCTTTGCAGAAGTTCTAAGATTGCCTATCCCTTGTTGAATGGAGTTAGTAGCTGTAACCAATCCTGCTTGTCCTACTCTTTGACCAAAAGAGCTATTATTTGCACTATATCCCATAAAGAAACTCTCTACCATAGGGTGTATCATTTTGGCTAGAGAAAATAGAGATAGTACCAATATAACTAAATAGATTAGGCTTTGGTTATCATTATTTGAGGCGTTATTAGCAAATTGCATTATTGTTGAAATAGAGAGTCCAATAATTAACTTTATCATAAGCAACTCTAAACCTGTTTTTAAAAGATTGGTTACTCCATTAATCGCCCATTGTCTAGTCTGTTGTAGTGCTGAAAATCCCATCATAATAATATTAATATAGAGTGTGAAATAGAATTTTAAAATAGTGATTAATAACTCTATAGAGAGTAGGACTAATAAAATCCCTGCTAAAAAAGCAGCAAGGATTAGAGCCATACTTTTACCAAAATCAAATAGAGAAAAGTTATCAATTGCTAAATGAAATATTTGGTCAGCAGCAGCAAACAGATTAGCTGCATGAATTGCTGTTCCACCAGAAGCTGTGTTAGCTTGGTCGGCTAATAGATTAAAACTATTAAACCAATCTATAAAAAAATTTGGTGTTCCAATAAGCCCATAAAAGATTCCAAAAATAAGCATCATTCTTATAAAAGTAGCAAGAATACCACCAAGTTCTATCTCTCCTCTAGCGGCCATAAGTCCTAACTCTAAAACTATCTGTATCGCTGCAAGAGTTGCAAAAATTCTATAACCTAAATTTTGAAAAATTGGTTGCCACTGATTAGCTGATGCTATAAATGAATCGACTATATCGTCATAGAGTGTTGGACTTTGAGTAGCAGGTACAGTGGTAGCTTCTAAATATAGTGGTAGAAGTAAAAAAATCAATACTATTATAGTTTTAGGTTCTTTAAAAGTCATTTTAATAAACCTTTCCATAGTCGATTGTTAAATCTATATCTCTAGCAGGTACTCTTGTTGAATATGCTGCATCCTCCATCTCCTCCCTTGTGTTCTGTTTAGCTATCCATGCAGCGTGGAGTTGTTGATTTGACATAAGGACTTTTTCTAATTTTTTTAACTGTTCTATAGCATGTAGTGAGATTTGACTAGCAACTGATATAGCCTGTTTTTGACCAATAGCACTTTTACTCATTCCCTTTAATCTATCCATGAGTTGTTTATCATCTTCTATATCATTCATAGATAGGTTTAACTGTTTTAAGGCTGATTCGACTGTGTTTCTTGTTGCTTTATTTAGTAGTTTATACTCTTGTGTAAAGTCACTAATACCTGTAGAACTCTTATACATTCTCACAAACTCATCATAGTTTTTATATTTTTGTATAAAGAGTGTCTCATAGTTTGCTGCTGCATAAGTTAGAGCATCTTGATAACTTACCAATCTTTTTAACTCTCTTACTTGGTTTTCAAAATCAATCCAATCTCTTGGACTCAATTTTTTTAAATTGGTTCTCATAGTCTCTAACTGTTTGATATTCTGTTGTACATTTTCAGCAAATTTAGCATAATCCTTTATTGAATCCATCTTGTCATCTAACCATTGACCCAACTGTGTAGTTTCTAATGCCCCTGCAAAAGAGCTTCCACTTAATGGAGATAAAAATAGTACTAAAATAATAGTTGATATTAATATTTTTCTCATTTTCTCCTCTCTATTCAAATTTATTTGTTTTATATCTTATCCATTTAGATACCCATGTTGAGCTATCCTTTTTAATAAGTTTTTTAATCTGTGATACCTCTTCTACAGAAGAGACCCCACAAAATGCTAATGTAAAATCATCAAATACAAGATTAAATTTTCTTGTACCATTTGGGGAACTATAATAGTACTCTCTTTTTGGAATAGCTGAATATATTATCTCTATCTCTTGGTCATTTAAACCAAAAGCTCTATAGAAATCATAAGGTCCTAAAACAGTATTATCTGTTCCTTTTTGAAAAGCTTTAGAGTTTGGTAGAAATATCTTTGTAGGGCATGACTCTTGTAATATATCAAGTATTCCAGAGTTAGTAGCATCTGATAGAGATTGTGTTGATAAGACAACAGCACAGTTATATTTTCTAAGAACTTTTAGCCACTCCTTGATTTTATCTCTAAATACAGGGTGTCCTAAAACTACCCAAGCCTCATCTATAAAGATAGCTGATGGTGAACCATCAAGAGACTGCTCTATTCTATGAAATAAATAAAGCAATATAGGAATAACAACTTTATCACCTAACTGCATTAAATCATGAAGTTCAAAAGTAGAAAGAGTAGCAAAAGTTATATTGTCTCTATATCCATCAAGTATCTCTATAGAGCCTTTAGAGCTATAAAATGAGAGAGCTTCTGATATATCATCATCTTGTATTTGGGCTATAAACTCTGTTAAAGTTTTTGAATTAGTTTCTATATGGGTATTAAGAGCTTCTCTAATTTTTCTTTTTTGTTCAGGCATAATTTTTTGTCCTTGAAGCTCACATATCATCTCTATCCAATCCTCAGCCCAAACTCTATCGGCTGTAGTTTGTAGGTTTGCAAGTGGTGCAAAGGATAACTCTTTATCTTCTGATAAAATTTCATAATGTTTTCCACCAGTTGCTTTTGTAAGAGCAAAAAGAGAATTTCCTTTATCAAAAGCAAATATTTTAGCATCTCTATATCTATGAAATTGAGCTACAAGTAGAGCTATTAGAGTTGATTTACCTGCTCCTGTTGGACCAAATATAAGCGTATGCCCTACATCTCCTACATGTAGATTTAATCTAAATGGTACTTGACCATCTGATACGGTATGAAGTAGAGGAGGGGATTTAATAGGGAACTTATCAGAAGGATTATATCTATCTCCCATCCAAATATTACTTGTAGGTATAAAATGGGATAGATTAAGAGTAGAAATCATCTGTTTTCTAAGATTTTGGATAGAGTGAGAGGGTAAAGTTCCAAGCCATGCCTCTATGGTATTAAAATTCTCTACTCTAGCACCAAAACCTAAACTCTCAATATTTTGGATAACTAAGTTAACCTTTTGGTGTAGTCTCTCTTGGCTCTCATCAAGAATAATAATATTAGCTGAATAGTAACCAAATGAGACCATATTAGATTTTTGGTCAGCTACTGCTGAATCTATCTGTTCTACCATCTCTGTAGCATATTTATCAATTTTATTAGTCTGAATATTGAATAGTTGTTGCCATAAAGAGGTTGTTTGTTGATTCCATTTTCTTCTCTCTCTATCGAGTAGAGATAGAGCCTCATTTTGGTCAAGATATATAAATCTATTTGAAAAACGATACTCAAAATCCATTAAATTTAGGTTGTTTAGGATATTGGGGCTTGACTCTATGGGAAATCCATCAATTGCTACTATCTTGATATATTTATCACCTATTTTTGGCTCTAATCCACCAATTAAAGGCTTTGCTCCAATAATACTATCAAGATACATGGGAATAGGTGGTAATTTAATGGGGTGATTTTTACCTGTAATAAAAAAGTTGATTATTGATAAAGGAGGAGAGTTGATATATCTTTTTTTGAAACTATCTTCTTGATAGTGATTTGAGAGCTTTATAAGTTTGAAAAATGATGTAAAAACATTCTCAAACTCTGCTAGTTTTTCTTTGAAATATTTGATATAGGTTTCAAATTCATTCTCTTTTTTATCTCCACTTATAGAGAGAAGTGTAGCTTTTACTTTTGATGGTGGAATATAGGTTAAGAATAGAGTAAATTGTGTCTCATATAGATTTCCTTGTTTCTCAAAAAATTCTCTTCTATTTTGGTCTATTCTTTTAGTTATAGGCTCTTTAAAGTGAGACTCTTCTTCTTTTGGATAGTTGTTAACTTTTATTCTAAAAGAGTCAATATGTATTGTCCAATTACTCCCAAACTGGCTTAATACTCTATTCATTCTTTGGGTCAAAGCGTTTCTCTCATAGAGTGGAGCTGATGATAAATCACTAGTTGTATAGGTGTAACCTGTAGTGAGCGAACCATCTTTATTTAACAATATTGCAGACTCTATCATACCTGCATAGTTTAATAAATCGCCTAGAGATTTTGGTTTATCTCTATAGGCTTTTAAGTTTAGCATACTGTTTTTCCTTTATATATTAAATATATTTTATAACAATATTGCTTTATATCTAATAAAAACTAACGGAAATCAATATACTTTGTTTACATAAAAGCTATTTCAATTAAATTTTGAACTTAGAAATAGATGTAAGAAGAGTATAAAATAGGAGTAAAGTTAATTTTTTTTATGGGTTATTTGGCTTATAGGGTTTGCATTTTTTGTAAATTTATATCATATATTTAGAACAATGTGGTTAAATTATCGTGTTTATATGTTTTAAATGCACATATAAGGCGTTTATTTGCGTTTTTAGCAGTTAGGTAAAGGTTTACTATGCCTTATAGATTTAAAAGGCTTATGAGCTTTTTTAGAGTTATTTCATATAGGCAGATTTTTTTTTCGATTGTTGTTTTTTTTACTTATAGGCAAAATTTTTTTTTTGAACAGATTTTTCTTTTTTTTTAATCAGCCAAAATTTCTTTTTTTTCATATAGGCAGATTTTTTTTTCGATTGTTGTTTTTTTTACTTATAGGCAAAATTTTTTTTTTGAACAGATTTTTCTTTTTTTTTCGATAGAGTTATCTTATCAAAAAGTAGTATTTAATTTATACGAACTTTATGTGAAAATTTATTTAAAAATGTTGTTAATTCTGTTAAGTTTAGCTTTATTTTTCGTTTTTTTCAGCTTCTTCGAGTGTTTTCTCTTTTTACACAGTACTGTTTTATTGTTTTTAGGGGGGGAATGGGAAAATTAGAAAGGGAGAAATAAAGGGTTTTTCTAAGTAGCTTCAAATGCCTATTTCATGGTACTTTATGATAGATTTTAAGAGTTGTTTAGAGGAGCAAAAAATTAGTAAAAAAATCCGTTTTTAGAGCTTTAAATACTACTTTTTGATAAGGTATTACTACTTTTTGATAAGGCAAAAAAGGGTTAAATACTACTTTTTGATAAGGTATTACTACTTTTTGATAAGGCTTATTTGAGCTATGGAACAAATAATATTTTTTTGTTTTTTTCTTAAATACTACTTCTTGATAAGATATTGCTACTTTTAATGTAAAAGTAGTAATATTTCATAAAAACAATAAGGAACAACAAAAAATGAATCAAGTTATTGGCAATAAAGATTTAATTGTAAAAGATAATAGACTTATAGTATCAAAATATCATTTGACTCTTGCACAAATAAAATTTATATCTTTTATGAGCAGTCAGATAAAAAAAGATGATGAGGACTTTTATATTTACTCTTTTAAAATCAATGATATTTTAGATGTATTAGGTATGCAGAGAGTAAATTATAAACGATTAAGGGTTTCTCTTAGAGAATTAATGACAAAATATATTGTTTTAGAAAATACTCAATATGATATTAAAGAGACAACTTTTTTAAGTTTTTTCCATATTGATAAAAAAAATGACCTAATTAATATTAGATTTGATAAATCATTAAAACCATTTTTATTGCAATTAAATAAAAAATTTACTAAATTATCTTTGAAGAAAATATTGAGATTTAATAGTCAATATACAATTAGAATGTATGAAATATTAGAGTCAAGAGCAAATATATATGAGAGATATAAAAATAAGCATGAATTAGAATTTGAATATGAGATAGAAGAGTTTAAAGAGATAATGGTAGGAGATTATAACTATAAAACTGAACAAATAGAGATACTAAAATCATATACTCTATATAACAACTTCAAAAGAAAAGTATTAGATATTTGCTATAAAGAACTCAAAGAAAAGGGTGATTACTATTTTGAATATGAACCTATAAAAACAGGTCGAAAAGTAACATCTATTAAATTTAAAATTCATACAAATAGAGAAAAAGTCAAAAAGGATTTTAAAGAGAAAAAACGCCAATTTCTACTAAAAGGAGAAGAGAAACAGTTAGTCGCAGAGCAGATAAGACGAATGATAGCAAGACAAGGCGATAAAATACGAGACAAGCTAAAATATGAACAGAAAATGATGCAACTCTATTTTCAAGGCAATCTGAAATACGATAAAGACCTACAAGAGATAAAAGATGAGTTGGACAGAAGAGCTTTAGCCGATATTTTAAATCGTAAACAGTAAATTCTAAAAATAAGTTATAATTTTAGAAAAATAAAATAGAGAAAATATGACAGAACAGAAATTCCTAAAAGATTTAGAAAAAAAGCTATGGACATCAGCTAATAAGTTATTACCCTCATTGGATGCGGCAGTCTATAAGCATGTGGTGCTTGGTATGGTGTTTCTCAAATATATTTCAGATAGCTTTGAGACTAGACGACAAGAGTTAAAAGAGGCTTTTACCAACCCAAATCATGAATACTATCTAGGAGAGGATAGTGATGATTTTATAGAGGATGAGTTAGAGAATAGAGACTACTACACCGAAAAGAATATCTTTTGGGTCAATAGAGGTGCTAGATGGCAATATCTACAAGATAATATCCGTCTCTCTATGGGGGCAAAGTTGGCTCTTGGTGGGGAGTTTAAAGGAGCAGGAAAACTCCTTGATGACACAATGGAGCTAATCGAAAAAGAGAACCCCAAGCTAAAGCGAATTCTCAATAAAAACTATGCACAACTACAGATAGAACAGAGTAAATTAGCCGATTTATTAGACCTCATAGCTACTATTCCATTTACTCATGAGAGCCTAAAAGCAAAAGATATACTAGGTCATGTCTATGAATATTTTTTGGGTCAATTTGCATCAGCAGAGGGTAAAAAGGGTGGGCAGTTTTATACACCTAAATCTATTGTCAATCTAATAGTTGAGATGGTGCAACCCTTTAGGGGTCGAGTGTATGACCCTGCTATGGGGAGTGGTGGATTTTTTATCTCATCAGAGAAGTTTATACAACAGCATAGTGGAAAGATTGGTGATATTTCGGTATATGGTCAAGAGTCAAACCCTACTACTTGGAGATTAGCATCTATGAATATGGCTATTAGAGGTATTGATTTTGATTTTGGAAAAGAACCCTCTGATACCTTTACCAAAGACCAACACCCCGACCTAAAGGCTGATTTTGTATTGGCAAATCCACCATTTAATCAAGATGAGTGGTGGGATGCAAGTTTGGAAAATGATATAAGGTGGAGATATGGCACACCTCCAAAAGGAAATGGGAACTATGCGTGGCTTCAACATATGCTATACCACACAAGCCCAAATGGTGTAGTAGGTTTAGTTCTAGCCAATGGTTCTCTAAGTTCTACAACAGGTGGAGAGGGGGCAATACGACAAGCCCTAATAGAGGCTGATTTGATAGAGGCAATAGTAGCTCTACCCTCACAACTCTTTGCCAATACACAGATACCTGCTTGTATTTGGATTTTGAACAGAAGTAAACCACAAAAAGGCAAAACGCTTTTTATTGATGCCAGAGAGTTTGGGTATATGTTAGATAGAAAACAGAGAGCTTTTGCCAAAGAGGATATAGCCAATATAGCCAAAGTATTTAATGAGTTTAGAGAGGGCAAAGAGGTTAATGAGCTTGGAAAATATTTTGTAGCATCATTAGAAGATATAGCCAAACATGAGTTTGTCTTGACCTCTGGGCGATATGTTGGGGTAGCAGAGGAAGAAGATGACGGAATCCCTTTTACTGATAAGATGAGGGAGTTAACAGCTACGCTTAGTGAGCAGTTTAATGAGTCGGCACGATTGGAGAGGGAAATTAGAGAGAATTTAATGGGGCTTGGGTATGAGGTCTGATTGGAAAGAGTATAAATTAGCTGATATAGCAAATTATATATCACTAAAAAGAGATATGAAAAATATAACTCTAAACAATTACATTTCAACAGAAAATATACTTCCTGATAAAGGAGGGATAACTATATCTTCAAAACTTCCATCTGTAAATAAAGTAAATTCATTTAAAATTGGAGATACACTATTTTCCAATATTAGAACATATTTTAGAAAAGTTTGGTATTCAACATTTAATGGTGGTGTTTCTAATGATGTTTTAGTCATAAGAAGTAGAGATATAAATATTTTAGACTCTAAATATTTATATTATCTGCTTTCTAATGAAAAGTTCATTCAATACACTGTTCAAACAGCAAAAGGTACAAAAATGCCAAGAGGGGATAAAACAGCTATTATGAATTATTCCTTATTTTTACCCTCACTTCAAACCCAAAAAAAAATAGCCCATATCCTATCAACCCTAGACAATAAAATAGAACTAAATAGAAAAACAGACCAAACCCTAGAAAAAATGGCACAGACTATTTTTAAATCTTGGTTTATTGATTTTGACCCTGTAAAAGCCAAAGCTAAAGAGGGGGATAGTGAAACTATAGCTCGTGAGCTTGGTATCTCACAAGAGATTTTAGAGCTGTTTCCTAATGAGTTTGTGGATAGTGAAATGGGGTTGATTCCTAAGGGGTGGGAGATTTCGACTATTGAAAAAGAAGTTTCTATCTTTGGTGGTGCAACACCTAGAACAAAAGAGAGCAAATATTGGAAAAATGGAAAAAACCATTGGGCTACTCCAAGAGATTTATCAAAACTATCAACAAAAATTTTAATTGATACAGATAGAAAAATAACAGAAGAGGGAGTAAAAAAAATAAGCTCAAAACAGTTACCTATTGGTACAATTCTTTTATCTTCGAGAGCTCCTGTAGGATATATTGCTTATTCAACTGTTCCAATTTCTATTAATCAAGGATTTATTGCGATGGTGTGTAATAAAAGAGTATCAAATTATTTTATTATGTATTGGTTAGATGTCGCAATGAGAGAGATTAAAGGGCGTTCAGAGGGTACAACATTTGCAGAGATTAGCAAAAAAGCATTTAGACCTATAAAACTTATTGTGCCATCTCAAAATACACTTTTAGTCTTTGATAACTATATTAAGCCTATGGTAGAAAAAATTATTTTGAATGAAAAAGAGATAAAGAAACTTCAAAAAACAAGAGATACCCTATTGCCTAAGCTTTTATCAGGAGAGTTAAATATATCAAAGGTAAACCTATGAATGAACAGACAACAATTGAGAACTTATCCCCAAATCATACAGATTTTTTAACTGAATATACAAAAGGAGGGCTTGGAGCTATTCCCTTTTTTGGAGCATTATTTGGAGAAATAGTGGGGCAAATTATACCAAATCAAAGAGTTGATAGAATAGTGGAATTTCTCAAAATACTAGACTCAAGACTTAATAATTTAGAGATAGGTAATAATGAACTAAAGGAGAGAATGAAGGAGGAGTCCTATATTAATTTCTTTGAAGAGGGTATATGGCAAGTTGCAAGGTCATCGTCTAACGATAGAAAAGAATATATTGCTTCAATGTTGGCAAATGGTATTTCTGATGAAAGTTTAGAGAAAATAGAGGGAAATATTTTATTATCACTACTAGGACAATTAAATGATAATGAGATTGTTATTTTATTTAGTCATACACGACAATGTCATTCTAGAAGTGATGATGAATTTGATAAGAAACATAAAAATATTTTAAGTAGACCTTCTGCACATATGGGTTCAAGCCAAGAAGAACATGACAGAGTAACTATGTATGATACTTATCATGAGAAACTTGTTAGACTAAATCTTTTACGAAAAAAATTTAAAACACCTAAAAAAAATGAAATGCCAGAGTTTGACGAAAAGACAGGGATGTTAAAAGGGAGTGGATATAGTGTTACTCCTTTAGGAAAAATATTTTTGAAATATATTGATATGTTAAAAGAGGAATAGTACTAATTTTATTTTCATAAATTAGAATAAAAATATACTCTTAAAAAAATTGGTTATAATAAATAAAGAAAATTCAAAAAGGTAAGAATATGCAAAGATTAGTAGTAGATATAGATGAACGATATATAAATCTTGTAATAGATTTATTGTCTAATCTAAAAGAGAATATTGTTAAAAATATTGTTATAGAAAATAGCTCTGCAAAACCTATCAAAAGAAATACTACACAATTAAATAGATTTCATAACTTGATAAATAAATCAAATAATCAGATACCATTGACTATGAAAATAGCAATAGATACTAATGGAATGGTAGATGATGGTCTATTTTGATACGAATGTACTTATCTATGCTTTTTCTAAAAATATAGATGATGAGCGACAAAAAGATATATCTGTTAAATTGGTTGGAGAAGCGATTGAGAATGAAACATTAGTTATTTCAGAATTGATTCTGTGTGAGTTTGCTTTTATCTCTAATAAGCTAAAAGAGAATAAAAATGAGATTGATGATAATTTGGAATTTTTGTCAGAATATCTAAAACCTACTGATGAGACTATTCATAAACGAATGTTAGAGATATTAAAAAAGACAAGTCTATATATAAGCTCTTTTGATATTCATCATTTGGCTTTTAGTGAATTTTATAATCTTGAACTAATCACTTTTGATAAAGGATTTAAGAAGCTCAAAATATATCTAATATTGAGATTACTATTTTAAAATAGAGGAGTAGGGAATGATAACAGAGGAGCAGGTAGAAGAGTTAGCCATAGATTGGTTCAAAGAGCTAGGTTATGAGTATATACAAGGGGCAGATATATCTCCTAATAGTAATTATCCTCAACGAGATAGTTACCAAGAGGTGGTACTATCAAAAAGACTCTCTACTGCTCTTAGAAAGTTAAATCCCTCTTTGCCTACCTCTGCTATTGATGAAGCTATTCATCTGCTTAAAAAGCCCCAACAGACATCATTAATCCAAAATAATCGAGTTTTTCATAAACTTTTAATTCAAGGTATGAGCGTAGAGATAAAAAAAGCAGATGAGACTAAAGGCGAAGTAGTTAAATTGATGGATTTTGAAAATCCGTTAAATAATGACTTTTTGGTGGTTAATCAATTTACTATTAGAGGGGTCAAAGGCAATAGACGACCTGATATTATCGTTTTTATCAATGGGCTTCCTATTGCTGTAATTGAGCTAAAAAATCCTGCTGATGAGAGTGCTGATATATTTAAAGCCTATAATCAGTTACAGACTTATAAAGATGAGATAGAGGATTTGTTCGTATATAATGAGGCTTTGGTTATTAGTGATGGAGTTAATGCTAGGATTGGTTCATTAACAGCTACCAATGAACGATATATGTATTGGCGAACGATAGAAGATGAGAGTGATAAACCACAGTTGGAGTATGAGCTTGATACTTTGATACAGGGATTTTTTGATAAAAAACATCTACTTGATTATCTACAAAATTTTATCTTGTTTGAGGATAATGGAAAAGATATTATCAAAAAGATAGCAGGGTATCATCAATTTCATGCTGTGAAAGAGGCTGTAGAGTCTGTGATGAGAGCCTCAATCGGTGGAGATAGAAAGGGTGGTGTAGTTTGGCATACACAAGGGAGTGGAAAATCTATCTCTATGGTCTGTTTGGCAGGGAAATTGACAAAACAGCCACAGATGAGAAACCCCACACTTATTATCGTGACCGATAGAAACGACCTTGACGGTCAACTTTTTGCTACTTTTTCTAGCTCCAAAATGCTACTAAACCAAGAGCCTATACAGATAGATAGTGTGGACGACCTAAGAGAACAACTAAAAAATAGACCATCAGGTGGGATTATCTTTACCACTATTCAAAAATTTTCACTTAAAAAAGAGGAGAGCGATTTTCCACTACTAAGCCAACGAGATAATATTGTAGTGATTGCTGATGAAGCACACAGAAGCCAATATGGATTTGATGCAATGCTTGATAGAGATAGTGGTAAGTTCAAATATGGATATGCTAAACACCTTAGAGATGCCTTGCCAAATGCTACATTTATAGGTTTTACAGGAACACCTATTGAGAGTAGCGATAGAGATACTCGCTCTGTCTTTGGGGATTATATCTCTGTTTATGATATTGAAGATGCTGTAGCAGATGGTGCAACTGTACCAATCTATTATGAGAGCAGACTAGCTAAACTATCACTTGATGCAGAGGTACTAAAAGCGATAGATAGAGAAGTAGGGGAGTTAGTAATAGATGAAGAGACCTCTGATAGAGAGAAGTTCAAGAGTCGTTGGAGTACACTAGAGAAGCTTGTAGGTGCAAAAGAGAGGATAAAACAGGTAGCAAAAGATTTAGTAGGGCATTTTGAGGATAGAGTAGCCACCATTGAGGGAAAAGGTATGATAGTGGCTATGAGTCGTCAGATTGCTGTTGATTTGTATGATGCTATTGTGGATTTACGCCCAAATTGGCATAGTGACGACCCAACCAAAGGGGCGATTAAAATCATTATGACAGGAAGTGCTAGTGATGATGAGAGGTTGCAAAAACATATCTATAGCAAACGAGTCAAAAAGGATTTGGAAAAGAGAATCAAAGATGTTAATGATGAGCTAAAGTTGGTTATTGTGCGTGATATGTGGTTAACAGGTTTTGATGCTCCAAGTATGCACACAATGTATATAGATAAACCTATGAAATCACATAATCTTATGCAGTCAATAGCTAGAGTTAACCGAGTATTTAGAGATAAAAAGGGTGGTTTGGTTGTTGATTATATCGGTATTGCCAATGAGTTAAAAGATGCTCTAAAGACTTACACCACAGCAGGAGGAAAAGGGCGAGGTACAATAGATACAACAGAGGCTCTAAATGAGATGTTAAAGAGATTGGAGATTGTAAGAGACCTCTATTATGGATTTGACTACTCAGCGTTTAAAACCAAAGCTCATAGACTCTTAGCCCCATCAGCAAACCATATTTTGGGGCTTGAAGATGGTAAAAAACGATATTTAGATGAAGTTTTAGCTCTAACAAAAGCTTATAGTCTATGTGGCACACTAGATAAAGCAAAAGAGTACAAAGAGGAGATAG
This sequence comes from Campylobacteraceae bacterium, assembly GCA_027065385.1. Lineage (GTDB taxonomy): Bacteria > Campylobacterota > Campylobacteria > Campylobacterales > Sulfurovaceae > UBA1140. Next base: position 16,057 of record JAMOOP010000005.1, read on the forward strand.
CATTTTTTCAAGCTGTAAAGGTCGTTATCCAAAAAGCAGGTAAAAGAGCAAATAGCCATAATAACCCAAATAGAGCCATTAAACAGATATTAGATAATGCCGTAGTATCTCAAGGGGTAGAGGATATATTTTCACTTGTGGGATTAGATAGACCCAATATAGGGATTTTATCTGATGAGTTTTTGGAAGATGTAGGGAGTATGGAGCATAAAAATTTGGCTATAGAGCTACTAGAAAAGCTACTTCATGACCAGATAAAAGCAAAGAGTAGAACAAATGTAATCCAAGAGAAGAGATTTAGCGATAGACTTCAAGCCACATTAGGAAAATATCACAATAGAGCCATAGAGACAGCAAAAGTTATTGAGGAACTAATAGCTATGGCTAAAGATTTCGCCCAAGCCTCTAGGCATGGTGAGGAGTTGGGACTGAATTTTGATGAGTTGGCATTTTATGATGCACTAGCAGAGAATGAATCGGCTCTAAGAGAGATGGGAGATGAAGTTTTGAAAAATATCGCCCAAGAGCTTACCAAAAGATTACGAAATAGTATAAGTGTAGATTGGCAAAAACGAGAGAGTGTTAGAGCCAAGATGAGAAATATGATACGAATTATCCTAAGAAGATACAGATACCCACCTGATAAGCAGATGGAGGCTATGAAGATGATAATGAGACAAGCAGAGGTGCTTAGTGATGAGTGGTCGAGGTAATTTAGCTTATTACTTAAAATAAGTAAATGGTGTAGTATGGGCAGAGTAGTAGTGTTGATATTGTTGGTATCGCCTAAATACACTACTCATAATAGGGTCTCTCTTTGCCATCTCTCTAAGATAGTAGATTCCTATAACCCAAATAACTAAGCCTATAAAAAAGGTAAACCAACTTCCACCAATCCACATGAGCATAGAAGCCATCATAGCCAAAAAAATAACAAGATTTCGTTCAGCTCCAAATAGTAAGATAGGTTGGTTTATGGCTTGATAAATTGGGGTTTGTTGTAACTCTTCCATTGTTAGATAAGCATACCTGTATTAGTAAGTCCAAACATATTAAGTAGATTAATAATATTACCCATAATCCCCAATACAAATAGGAGTCCAATGAATCCTTTTAATACTCCACCCATTGCATCATGATTAAAAGCAAACATTCCCACAGAAACTATAATTGCTAGAGCTGATAGGATAAAGACAAATTTACCTGTAAAAAAATCAAGAAAGTTATCCATACCTGTTTCAAATGCTAATCCTGTAGAAGCAAATAGTTCAGGTGATAGTAGTAGCAGTCCTAAAATAATTAGTGATAGATGATTTTGATTAAATTGTTTCATTTCTATTTCCTTTAAATGAGTTTGTTATATATTTTTGTTCTATTGTATCGTAGCCTTGTATCTCCAATATCTCATCAACTACTCTACCTTGTGGAGCTTTTTTGATAAAGATAATGATATTGATAGCTTGGGCTATCTCTTGTTGCATATTGAGAGCATTAGCTTGAGCTAAAAGCCTCTCTAGTCTGCTTAATGCCTCATAAGCAGAATTGGCGTGTACGGTTGCAACGCCCCCTAGATGTCCTGTATTCCAAATAGTAATAAGGTCTAACGCCTCCTTTCCTCTGATTTCTCCTATAAGTACTCTATCAGGTCTCTCTCTTAGTGATGATTTTACTAAATCTTGCATAGATACTTTTTTAGTAGTTCGTGAAATAACTTTGTTTTTGGCTGAACACTGTATCTCTGCTGTATCTTCAATGATTAGTACTCTATCATTTGGGGTTATGGTCGATATGGACTCAATAATAGCATTGGTCAATGTTGTTTTTCCAGAGCCTGTACCTCCTACAATTAAGATATTTTTTCTACTCTTTACTGCCTCTTCTATTAGCATTTTCTGTTTTGAAGTGATAAGTTGCTGTTTGATATAATCAGCCAATGTAAATATCTTGGTAGCTTTTTTTCTAATGGTAAAAGATGGGCTAGATACGCTAGGTGGAATTTTTCCTAAAAACCGTGACCCACAAAATGGAACTTCACACTCTAGTATTGTTTGGTCTTGGTCTACTACCATCTCATGATAGGAGGCTAGAGTATTGATAATAGCTCTTATATTATAAGCCTTTACTACTCCTACATGTTGCATAGGTTGTCCAATCTTCTCTATAAAAAGATTACCGTCAGGATTTGCCATTATTTCGATAACCTCTTCATCTTTTTTTAGATAGTTGATTATCTCTTCACCAAAGTATCGCTCTAAGGCTTCTTCTAGTTTTTTATAATATTTTAAATTGTTACTCATAGTTATATAATATTATCTTTTGTTTGCTTATAGATTGCTTTGTAGGAATTTTTAATAAAAAAATTATGTTGATTGACTTCATTATATTTATTATAATAGGTTAATTACTTATTATATCAATCTATCTTTTACACATTTGATATTCCTCTTCGCACGGTGAAGTGAGACAGCAGTTTGAAGTACCAAGAGGGTAAACAGAGTCCGTTTATGCAGAGTCTCACCTACTGAATTGTATCCTATTGTTTCCTTACCTCTTGATGATTCCGTTTCACTACATCAGCAAGAGCCAAGAAAAAACAGGAGACATTGGTAGGAGAGACTCGGCAACACTCGTCGGTAGCACGAGTTTTTCTGCATTGTTGAACTTCTTGTCTCCGACGGCTCTTTCAGAGGGACTCTTCGCCAGAGGGGCAGAAAGAGAGAGCTTCACCACAAACAATCAAAGCAGATAATCAACATTTATAAGCATAAGGGATATTAAAAGAGGTTTAGAGAGAGATTGGCTAGAATCTCAATCTAAAAAGTACAATAAAATTGTATCTTGATATTTATTAATTTTTGATAATTTTTTTACAACTAACTAGGATATATAAAATATATAGTATATACCCTAAATATATAGGTATATTTAATATATACAAAAGAGTTAATCATATATAATACACCATTAATAATGACATGATAAGATTTGCAATTCAATTAAACTACTATTAAAAAAAGGAATATTTAATGACTTGGAAGAAAGATGAAGAGCTAACAGAGCTTATTAACAGTTTTTCTACAAAACAGAGAAGTAGAGTTACTATCACTAGATGGAGAAATAAATCAAGATACCCAAACTATGAAGAGGTTAAAGAGATAGAGAAAAATCTTGGTATTCCCTTTGATGCACTCTATCGAGATGTGGATTTTGATGAACTTATTAAAGAGTTAGAGAAGCAGTTAAAAGAGGTCAAAAAAATGAAGATAGAACAGCAAGTAAGAGAGGAAATTAAAAAAGTTTGACCTCCTTTTATTAAAACAATTTTAGTACCTATTTGGTACTTTTATATAAAATTATTTTCCCCCCTAAAAATTCACAAATAAGCCCACAAAATAGCATAATATATAATATTTTAATCAATATTTTAGTACCATTATGGTACAATATGAATAAGAAAGAGGAACTATTTTTACTTTTTCTTAGTGGAAAATCAAGCCACTTAAAAAAATGATAATTCAATTAAAAGGTTATATTGTGAGTAGCTTAACAGGTAGAACACAATTAGGGAGAGATTGGCTAGAATCTCAATCTAAAAAGTACACAAAAACAAAAAGTAATATCAAAAAAAACTTTTTTGTAATTATTGATGGTAGTGAAGATGTTTTATATTTAAAATGTTTTGATTTAAGTGAGGCAGAGAGTGAGACTAAACGATATTTAGGCATAAACTCTCTTGATGATAGTATTGAAATTTTCTACAAATAGAGGGTAATGTTATGAATTATGATGAAGCAAAAAAAGAGTTTATTAAAACTGTGGAATATTACGATTATCGTTATAGAAAATGGGAAATTTTTCTTGATTTATGTAGAGTATCAGCTATTAGCCTATATCAACCGTTTGCTAGAGATAAAGAGCTAGAAGAGGAGTATTTAAAGATAGTTGGTAAATATGATAAAAAGATTGTAAGAGAGGTATTTCCAAGACTATTTGGTTTAATTATATTGGGATTAAGTGATAGATTGGGCGATTTTTTAGGTGAGTGTTTTATGGAACTTGATTTGGGTACAAAGTTCAAAGGACAGTTTTTTACCCCTTATACTATATCAAAACTTATGGCTTCAATTCTTGGAGAGAATACAAAAGAGGTTGAGACCATGTCAGAACCTGCTGTAGGGTCTGGGGGGATGGTAATCGCTAGAGCTGATACATTAAGAGAGCTAGGGGTAAACTACCAACAGGTTATGGAGGTACAGGCTGTTGATATTGACTCTTTATGTGTCGATATGTGCTATATTCAGCTTACACTACTTCATATATCAGCAGAGGTTATTCACGGTAATAGTCTAACTCTTGAGGTGTTTAGAACATGGTACACACCTGCTTATATTATGAAAGCAACAACAAGACAAGTTCCAAATATAAAAGAGATAGATAGTGAGGTAAAAGTTAAATTGCCTGATGATAACAATACAAACAAAGTGTTATATACAGAAAATGAGTTAGAAGTTTTTGCAACAGGTAAACTGTTTGCATTTTAAATCTATAAAGATATTGATTTTTTTTCAATATCTTTACTATAATAGGTTAATTACCTATGATTTAAGCACTATTTTAGTACCAATATGGTACAATATAAGTAAGAAAAGAGGAAATATCTTTTAACTCTTTTCTTGAAAGTGGAGAATCTAACCACTTAAAAAAAGCGATAAATTTAATCAAAAGGTTACATAATGAAAAATGTAGAGTTTGTTAAAGTTGAAGCAGTAGGGGGAGATTGGCTAGAATCTCAATTTAAAAAGTACATTCAACAAAACAACATGTTAAAGAGCCAAATAAAAATTATCTATTCAAGATTGAGCGAAGCACCAAAGTTATATGAGACAGATGGAGCTAAAATTAGAGATGTGGCAGTAAAGTTATTTCACTCTCTATTTACTCTATATGTTGTTGAGTATGACCCAAAAGATAAATTGGCATTTGGATATATGAAAAATGAAGAAGATGAGTACTTAAGCGAATGGGGCTATTCATCTATAGAAGAGCTTTTAGAGCTTGGTTTTAAGATGGATTTGTATTTTGAAGATAGAACTATCGCTTTTGATGGAACTATATCTAAAAAGGAATCTCATGCAGTATAGAGTATATACAAAGAGGGAGATTTTAAATCAAGGTATCAACCTAAAAGGTAAAGAGAGAGTTTTTACTCTCTTTTTTGCAATTGGTTATTTTAACTTTGGAGTTCATTACTATCCACGCTATTTTGGTGGTTCATTGAGTATATCGCACTTTAGTTTTTATGCTCTCTCTAGGGGGTTTGAGAAATTTACTGAAACAGGGTTTCGCTCCTGTTTTGTACAAAATAGTAAAAAAGTAGCCTCTTATTCTGAAATCAAAGAGTATTTTATAGAGCTACTAAAAGAGAAAGTTGAATTTTTATTTGAAAATTCACAACCAATCCAATTACAACTATTTTAGAGGTGTAGAGATGTATTTAGAACCAAAAAAACCGTTAGAAAAGATTATTGAGGGGTATGAACCCTTTGATTTACTTAGACTCTCAAAGGATGCTTTTTATAATGGTGTAAATCAATATTTTCCAAATATTGAGATTACAGAGATGAAGTTATCATTTATTGTAGTTAATGGTGAGGTTGCTATTAAAGCAAAAATTATAGAGTATAAAGAGGAGGTTTAATTATGGGTGCATATATATATTATAGAACAGCAGATAAAAAAGATGCTGATAGAGCTTGGGAAGTGTTGCAGGAGATAGAGGAGAACAAGAGACTTATTGATATAGAATATCCTATTCATGTAAATAGTAGTGAAGATTTAAAATGGGCTAAAGAAAATTCTCCAAAAGAGGGGAGTCAATATATGATTGAGTATTATTCGGATAATATGGGTCATGGTGATTTTAAGGTAAGTGGAGGAACAGAAGATGAGCTAGGGATAACACTTGAAGAGCTGTTAGAGATATTGACTGTTATATTTGAAAAACTAAACAAAGAGGTTAAAATGAAGTATCTATATGGAAGTTGTGCTTTTGGTGGTAGCTACTTTTCTAAATCTCAAATAGATAGAATTACCAATGAGGGGGAGTTATTTAGTAATAGATAACTTCTAATCTCTCTTTGAGAACCTCAAATATAAAGGTTCTCAAAGGAAATATACCCTTTTTCTGCTATAATAGGGTAATTACCTATAATTTTTATAAGGAGTAGAATATGTCTCAGCAAAAAAAGATTAAAATGCTTTATGAAGAGGTTCATCTTTTTAATGCAAAGATTTTAGAAGATACTATCTCTCTTGAAGATAATATCTATAAATCTAATCAATGTGATTTAATTATTAACCAAAATAGAGAGTTTAGAGAGAAGTTTAAAACCATAATAAACAAAGCCCCTACAAGAGGCTTTGAAAATTTGCTTTTTGTGGTACTCAATAGCCATCAAATATATAATATTAAACTCTATAGAAATTATGCTATTGAGTCCTTGATTTGGTCAAAAAAGCAGATGATAGATTTTTTTGCTAATCTATTTGATGAAGATATAGCAGATGAAGAGAGTAAGATTGAGTATAATAACCTATTGAGTACAATTGACCAATTAGAGCAAGATAGTTATAGAGTGCATCGCCAAACAGGAAAAACCATTAGAGCCAATATCAAAGATAATAACTATCATGATATTGTTGAGCGAATGACCATAAAAGCCAAGAGTGGTTTAATTTTGCCTATGGACTCTATAGTAAATATAGAAGAGAATAGACCACGCAAAAAGAGAAGTGATAAACTAGAGGTTTTAAAAACATTGAGTTTTCAAGATAAGATAATCTATTTGATGAAAAATAGGTAAATATCCTATTATAGTGTTTTGTTAGATTGGTAAAAACCTGAGTTCGATAAAAAAAGTGGGATAAGGAGATTAAAAGAGAAGTCGTTCTATAGTTTTAAACCAGTAAAACAAAAAGAGACGACTAAAAAATGTTAACAAAAATATTCTGTGAAATAGATGA
>JAMOOP010000006.1 GCA_027065385.1 Campylobacteraceae bacterium
TTTTTATTTACTGTTATAACGATTGGTATTCTAGTAATATTTGTATTAATTGATGAAATATCTATAGTAATATTAGATGAATTCTTATCAGATGATAATTTAATAGATTTTGTATTCTCATTATTAAAATATATAAAATCTTTATTATCTTTAATTTTATTATCTTCTAACATAAATATAGAAATATCAATATCATTAACACATTTCCATTTAATTTGAATATTTATAGTTTTATTTATAAAATTATTTATTGATATATTCTGACCTCTTACTAGTTTTTGCATTTTTCTACTCCTTTTAATATATTTTTGTTAAAGTAATATTTTACTCTAAAACCAATCACTCAAAGCCAACCCCTCTACTCTTATAAATTCTTTTGTATTATGAGTAATCAAAGTTGAATTATGAGCTTTAGCACAACCTGCTATAAGTACATCAATAGCTCCAATAGGTGTTCCTTTTTTTTCAAGGTCTGCTCTAACCAAAGCAGATTCTTTGGCTTCTTTTTCTCCAAATTCAATAGTATTTACTTGCTCTAAAAGAGTGTATAGTTGATTCTCTCTTTTTTGAGGATTATTTGATTTAGCTATACCTACTTGTAATTCATAGATAACAATTGATGGGATAAAAATATCTTTAGGAGAGTGAGCAAAAAGATTCTCTTCCACTTTTCCTATTCCTTTAAAAAAATAAATTAGAGTGTTTGTATCAAGCATATACATCTAAAACTCTTCTCTTTGTATATCATTACCTTGATTTGCTCTAATATCTTCAAGAGTTGGAAAATCATTCCATACTCCTGCTAATTTACGACTATTACTACTCCACTCATTTTTAACTTTTTCTTCAAGTATAGTAGATATAAATTTACTAATAGATATATTAAGTGAACTTGCCATAGCTTTTATTTGTGACTCTAAATCATTTGGTATATATATAGTTACTTGTGCCATTGAAATCTCCTCTATTAAAGTATATGTTAAATTATATGTGGATTTTTATTAAAGAGAGATTAAATATTATTGAAATGTATAAAATAAATATTTCTAAGAAATCTCTAAATTTAAAAATCTCTAAATTTGAATGGTTAAAATTGATTATGATTATCATTTTAATGATTATTTAAGTATTATTTAGTAATAATTCTTGAAATTTTTTATAAAGTAGGAAAATATGTTAAATAAGAAAAATTTATTTTTTTATTCTATAGTGGCTTCTTTAACATTAGAGGCTACTAATATAGATTTAGGAGAGATTACAGTCACAACTGCCACAAAAACACAAAAGAATATTGATGGTGTAAGTGCTAGTGTAATTGTATTGAATGAAAAAAGAATAAAAGAGATGGGTAGTTCTACTTTAGGAGATATTTTAACTAAAACACCATCTCTTACAAGACAATATGGAACATTTCCTTCTGCTTCAAGTAAATCAAAATCATCAATATCTTTTCGTGGAATGGGTGCTACTGGTACACTTTTTCTTATAGATGGAGAGAGATTAGCAGGAGAAGTAAAAAATCCTTATGATTTAGATAGAATATCTTCTGGAATGATAGAAAGAATTGAGATTGTAAAAGGTCCTATGAGTACTTTATATGGTGCTGATGCTGTTGGTGGAATTATTAATATAATCACAAAGCAACCTAGTAGAAATGGAATGACTGGCTCTTTTAATATTAAAACTGGTAGTAATAGTGACGGAGAAGGTAAAAATCATGATATAGATTTAAACTTTAGAGGAAAATCAGATAAGTTGAAATATAGTTTTTATATTAGTGGATTACAATCTAGCCCTTATGTGCAAAATGAAATAACAAATATAACTTTAGGTGGAGGAAAGAAAAAACCATCAGAGCTTAAAAATATATCAATGCCTTCATATTTAAAAGATACCCATCCTCAAACAAAAGGAAATCCATTTTATTTACATTTAGATGGTTCGGTTAAACCTAAATCTCCACATTCTAATACAAATTATGTTTCAGATAAACAAACAGCATTAGATAGTTTTCATATTTTTAAAAATTCTATCACTTCAAATATACAAGATAGTTATGCTAATGATGTTACATATAGAGAAAAAGCAAAAGTTTTTAATATTGGAACAAAATTAGAGTATCAAATTAATGATAATGTTACTGCTGGAATAGATTTTTCATATATGCAAGAAAAAAGATGGGGTTCATATAATGGATTTTTTCATCCATTTGGATTTAAACCACCTGTTGGACATAAAAAGAATCCTATTGTAGGCTATAAAACAGATGGAACTACTCTTAGTTTTATTGAAAAAAATGGAAAACCAAAAGGTATGCTTCCTGCATTTAATGTACCCGTTAACTCTTCTGATGAAAATAATAGAAGAGTAATATCAGGAAATTTCAAATGGAATGTAAATGATGATTTATCTTTAAAGTACATAATACATTTTATAGAAAACGAAATACAACCACAATGAAACATTGGGAAGATTTTGGATTTTTTGAGGAAGAGGCTTCCGCGGCAAATGGTATGAATGCTGATGTTGATATAACCTCTTATGAAGTTAATGGTAATTATTCATTAAATGATAATCATTTGCTTACATTTGGGACAGAGTATAGAGATGAAAAAAGAGACGCAACAGTTTTTGATTCTACACCAAATATGACAAGAAAGAATGTTGATTATAAAGCTCTCTATCTACAAGATGAGTGGGAATATAGTGATACTCTCAATTTTATATTAGGTGCAAGATATGATGCTATTAGCAATGCAGATAATAAAGCTACTTTTAAAATAGGAGCAGTTAAAAATTTCTCAGAACTATTTAATTTAAGAGTTAATATTGCACAAGGATATAGAACACCTGATATTAGAGAAATGTATATCAATAAGCAAACTCCAAATGGATTGCAACAAGGTGCTGATGTTGTGGGATATAATCTTAAGCCAGAATTCACAAACTCTTATGAGATTGGTATAGCAGGTAAAAATAATGGTTTTTCATATTCTTTAGGAGTATTTTATAATGATATAGAAAATAGAATATCACAAGTAACAGGAGCAGAAGCAGATTCATATACTTTTATTAATATCAATGATGCCGAAACTTATGGATTAGAAACTACTCTTAGTTATGATTTTCAAAATGGGTTTTTTACATCGTTGTCATATAATCAATTATATACAGAAGATAAAATAACTGGTAAAGATTTAGAATTTAATCCAGAAGAAACTATATCAGTAGAAGCTAGATATAGTATGAATAATAACTTAAATATAGGATTAATAGCTATCTATACAGGTGAACAGTTTTATCAAAAAAAGACAAAAAATGGCAAACAAGATATGAAAACAGAGGCATTTAGCATGGTAGATGTTACAAGTTCATATAAATTTGGAGATGATAAGAAATATGAAATCTATGGAGGAGTTAATAATATATTTGATGAAGAGATAGAGGATATATTAGGTTCTAATGTTGGAACTTATTATTATGTAGGTGCTAGAATTAATTTCTAGTTATATGGGCTTTCTTAAAATATAAAGATATAAGTCCCTTAAAATATAAAGACTAAGGAGTCATAAGTGAATAAAATTTTAAGTTTAGGTCTAATGGTAGGAATGAGTACTGTGTTAATGGCAGAACCAAATATTTCTAATGCTGATATGAAAGCAAAAATTGGTGAAATAGCAGGAGAAAAAGGTATATTTGCTCAAAATGAAGTTTTTCCAAAAGATTATTTTTTGATTGGTAAAAATCTTCCATTTTCAATTGGTCTAACTCTTCATCATCCAAGAAGTTCTGAATTAAATCTTAGCAAAGAGCAATTAGATAAATTGACAACTATCAAAGCTAATACAATGCCAATAGTTATTAAATCTGCGAAAGAGATAAAAGCACTTGAATTAGCTCTTGTTGATAAGTTACTAAAAGGTGCTAATCCAAAAGATTTAGAGGCTGATGTAGATAATATAGCAAAGCTAAAAGTGGAGTTAACTAAAAAGCATATTATTTGTATAGCTTCAGTAAGAGATATAATTACTAAAGAACAAGCAAAAATTGTTAAAGGTTATCTAACAAAGAAGACTAATATTGTTAAATAAAACTCTTTTTCTCTTTGTATTTACTATTATAGGTTCTTTACATGCTTATTTATTTGAAAATATAGAGATTAAAAAGGCTTCAATTGTAGAGCAGAATCATAAAAAATAGCTATAAAACTTACAAAGGTGGTTATACCAAGACCACCACCGAATTTACACTTTTTCTAAGTATATTTATAGTCTTCTTTCCATCTTTTATTATCTTCAGAGTTTTATATCATAAGAAGTGGCTATTCATCACACGGTACTTAAAATTCAACTCCTCCTTGATAAGCTTTTCACTCCACTCTCTATCTAAAAATCCATCTTTTTGTAACTCTTTGATTTTTTTATAATCAGGTGTTAAAAACTTTTCAAAATCTTCATCTTTTGTAAAAGTTAATTCTGACATTCATCACCCCTATAAACTTAAAGTAATATAATAAGAAATAAATATATATATTAGGAATATACCATCTGTTTTACAAAAATAAATAAAATAAAAACAAAAAAGTTAGGACATCTAGGC
>JAMOOP010000007.1 GCA_027065385.1 Campylobacteraceae bacterium
ATATTGGGCTGTTTTTTCCTAAAGTTGATAAAATGATTGATGGGGATTTTGAGAATAATAAGTTTTTGGGGGTTTTGGAGTATGATTGTTATGAAGAGGGTGGGTGATTTTGTCTAAAATGTAGTTATGCTGAATTTTGCCAATTTATTGGTTCTTTTACGCTATAATTTTATGAAAAAGGTCAACACTGAATGTATATTTATGATAGTGTAAAAAAAACAAAAGTGCCATTTGAGCCAATTATTCCAAGAAGTGTCTCTATTTATATCTGTGGACCTACTGTTTATGATGATGCACACTTAGGACATGCTAGAAGTTCTCTTAGTTTTGATTTATTGGTTCGTACTTTAAGAGCTTTAAATTTTAAAGTAATACTTTGTAAAAATTTTACTGATATAGATGATAAGATAATTAAAAAGATTAGTGAAACTAAAAAGAGTTTAGAAGAGATTACCACACACTATATAGCTAGATATTTAGAAGATATGAGAGCTTTAGGTGTAATAGATGCTGATATTGAACCTAAAGCTACAGACTCTTTAGATGCTATTAAGTCCATAATTCAAACACTCCTAGATAAAGATATAGCCTATATTACAACTTTGGGTGATGTATATTTTGATACATCTAAAGATAGTAAATATGGAGCTATATCACACCAAGTAGGATTAGATGAAGATACTCAAAGCAGAATAGAACATACAGAAGAGAAAAGAAATCCTAAAGATTTTGCTCTTTGGAAAGCTTGTGGAGGTAGTGATGATATATGTTTTGAGACACCTTTTAGTAGTGGGCGACCTGGTTGGCATATTGAGTGTTCTGCTATGATAGAGAAGCATTTTAAAGGAACTAATGAGTATAGTATAGATATTCATGGTGGTGGTGCTGATTTATTATTTCCTCATCATGAAAATGAAGCATCTCAAAGTAGATGTGCAATTGGTCATGAATTAGCCAAATATTGGATGCATAATGGTTTTGTAAATATTAATGGTGAGAAAATGAGTAAATCTTTAGGCAATAGCTTTTTTGTAAAAGATGCTTTAGAAGTTTATGATGGTGAGATTTTAAGAAACTATCTTATATCAGTTCACTATAGAAATGATTTTAATTTTAATGAAGAGGATTTATTAAACTCTAAAAAAAGATTAGATAAGCTCTATAGATTAAAAAAGAGAGTAACACCTACAAAAGCTTCTAAACCAAATAAAGTATTTCAAAAATCTCTATTAGATAAAATGAGTGATGATTTAAATATTTCTGAGAGTTTAGCAGTTATTGATAGTATGATAAGTAGTACTAATGATAAGCTAGATATTAATCCAAAAGATAAAGGGTTAAAAAAAGAGACTTTAGCCAATATTGAATTTATAGATAAACTTTTAGGTATTGGTGGAAAAGAGCCATTTAGCTATTTTCAAATTGGAGTAGATAGTAGTACAAAAGAGAAAATTGAACTACTTATTAAAGCAAGAGAGAGTGCTAAAAAAGATAAAGATTATAAAAAAGCTGACACTATTCGTGATGAGATTTTAGATATGGGAGTATCTATTATGGATACTCCAAATGGTACACTTTGGGAGAAAGTTTAGAGTCTATAAAACTCTAAGGCTCTTTCTAAATCTTCAGGTGTATCTATACCAAAAGATTTAGTTTCAACCTCTACCATAGCAACCTCATATCCATAATATAAGGCTCGTAGCTGTTCTAATTTCTCTATATCTTCTAATGGAGATATAGGGAGTTTACAAAAGGTCTCTAATGATTTTTTAGTAAATCCATAAATGCCAATATGTCCTTTATAATGCTCAAAATGGTGGTCTCTAGGGTAGGGTGTTTTAGCACGAGAGAAATATAAAGCTATATCGCTATTATCAGTTACAACTTTTACTATATTTGGGTCATCAGCTTCTGGATTATTAATATATTTATAGCAAGAGTTCATTAATATTTTACTATTAGATGAGTTAGATTTAGTAAGGTCAAAAACTGCTTGAACAACCTCTTTTTCAATAAATGGTTCATCTCCTTGCACATTTATAATTATCTCATTATCATCTAAATTCAGTTTAGTTGATGCTTCATAAATTCTATCTGTTCCCGATTTATGCTCTATTGAGGTTAAAACTGCTTCTATATTATACTTTTTTGCAATATTTATAACCTCTATACTATCAGTAGCAATAGCTACTCTATCTATAGATCTAACAGCCTTTGCTGTACGAATTACCATAGGTAGTCCACCAATATCGGCTAAAACTTTATTTGGAAATCTACTTGAACCTACTCTTGCTGGGATTATTATCATATATACTCCTTAATTTATTATTAATGATTATATTAAATCAAACCCCATATCCTCATTAGGTTTCTCTCTACTGGTCATATCAAACTTTGCTTTCTTTTTTACTACCTTAATATTCTCTTTATAGATATTGTGTTTAGCACCCTTTTTTTCTAAAAATGCTAACATCTTTTTCTGTCCTAATTTTTTAGCATAATCTTTTGCACTCATACCAGAATTATCTTTAGAGTTAATATCAGCACCATTTTTTAAAAGTAACTCTACCATAGAGATATTACTAAAACAAGAGGCTAAAATAATAGGATTAATTCCACTTTTTCTAGCCGTTTTATTAATATCCATACCTTTCTCTATACAAAAGTTAACTACATCTTCTCTTTTAAATTTAATAGCAATATCAATTGCACTTAATCCATCTTTATCTAATTGATTAATATCCACTCCATACTCTAATAAAATCTCTATAGCTTCAATAGAAGCATAATTTCTTATAGCATAAAATAGAATACTTATCTCATCATAATCTTCTAAATCATAATCTTGACCAATAATAATAGGTTTGTTTAAATCTATACCTTTTTTACAGAGAGACTTTATTTTTACAAGATTATCTTTTTCTAATGCAACTATTAATTCATTCATAAAATCACCTTTTTTACTTTTAGTTATATCATAAAAAAGAGTAATTTTATCTTACTTATTTTAATAAAAATGGTTTAAAACTCTAAAACACTATAAACAGGACTATCTATACACTCTTTTCCATTTAGAAAAGTAAGCTCTGCAATAAAACAACACTCTACACAGTGTGCATTAACTTTATTAATTAGATTTGCACCAGCTTTAGCAGTTCCTCCTGTTGCTATTAAATCATCAATTAGTAAAACTCTTGCATCTTTTTTATGGTCAAAAGCATCAATATGTATCTCTACCTCATCAAATCCATACTCTAGTGCATATTTTTCGGCTACTGTTGTATATGGTAATTTCCCTTTTTTACGAACAGGTACAAAACCAATATTTAATCTATCTGCTAATATTGAACCAAATATAAATCCTCTTGCATCAATTCCTGCTATATAGTCTAAATTATACTCTCTATATCTATCTTCTAAATGTTTCATAAGGGTATTTAGTGCTTTTGGGTTATTTAAAAGTGTACTTATATCTTTAAATATAATTCCTTTTTTTGGAAAATCTGGAATATCTCTTATACTGTTTAATATTATATCTTTATCTTCTTGTGATAGTTGTGACATTTTGTTACCTTTTTTATTTTCTATAATTATAGTATCTATTCACTTTTAAAAAAAAGAGAAATATAGTAAATCGGAAGCTTTATTTTATTATAAGCTTAATCCCTAGTGTGATATACTAAAATAAAATTTATAAAAATATTAGGAAATAGGTATGAGAGTAGAACAAGTAGAATATATAGATAATAATTGGAATATAAAAAAAAGAAATATATTTGGTAATACTGATATTGTTTTTACATTTGGAGATAGAGATGCAATTAAAAATAGAGATATATATGAGAAGTTAAAAAAGATATATCCAAGTGCAGATATTGTGGGGTGTTCTTCTGGTGGAAATATATTAGGAGATAATATATGTGAATGTAAAATAGTAGCTACAGCCGTAGCTTTTAATAGGGGAAGTGTAAGAGTAGCTATTAAAGATTTTAGTGCTATTGATAATCAAACAGAAGTTAGTAAAAAACTCATATCTATGTTACCTAAAGAGAATTTAAAACATATCTTTATACTATCTGATGGATTAAATATGAATGGTTCTGCTTTAGTTCGAGGAGCAAATGAGGCCATAAATCATAAAATACCAATTACAGGTGGTTTAGCAGGAGATGGATTAGATTTTGAAGAGACAGTAGTAAGAGTTAACTGCATTGCTAAATCAAATCGTGTGGTAGCTGTTGGTTTTTATGGGGATAGTTTATCTGTTAGAAGTGGTTGTTATGCTGGTTGGAATGAGTTTGGAATTTTAAGGAAGATTACAAAATCAACAGATAATATAGTATATGAGATAGATGGTAAACCAGCATTAGAACTTTATAAAAAGTATTTAGGTGAATATGCAAATAATTTGCCTCAAAGTGCTTTAGATTTTCCTATTAGTATAAAAAAATCTGCTACTGATAATGCTATTATTCGGTCTGTTTTAGGCGTGGACGAAGAGAACAGTGCTTTAATATTTGCAGGAGATGTTCCACAAGGTTACTTAGGGCGACTTATGAAGACAAATATTGATGGTTTAATTGATGGTGCAGAGTTTGCGGCTAAACAGATAGATAAGGTAAACCATGAAACCTCTTTAGGCTTAGTTGTAAGTTGTATAGGTAGAAGATTAGTACTAAAACAGTTAACAGATGAGGAGTTAGAGAGTATCTCTGATACATTGGGTAGTAGTGTAGAGTTAGTAGGATTTTACTCTTATGGTGAATTAGCACCATTTTCAAGTGAGCTTTTATCTTGTAATCTGCATAATCAAACTATGACATTAACGGTTATATATGAGGTTTAAAATAGATGAATAGACTTTTAAGAAGACAGATTAAACACGCTTTTGGAAAAGATTTTGATATTAGTACTCTTGATGCTAAGACTAGAGATTTTATTAGTCGTGTAGAGACGGCTTATGATGGGTTTAATAACGAAAAAAAATTTTTAGAACATACAATTAAAATTAATTCAGAAGAGTTAACAGAAGCTTATGAGACAATAGAGGAGTATAATCTATCTCTAAAAGATGAAATAGGTGAAAAAAAACTTATTTTCCAACAATATACAAAAGCTATTGATGCTAGTTATTTAGTATCTAAAACTGATAAATCAGGTATTATAACTTACGCTAATGACCAATTTATAGAGGTTTCAGGATATAAAAAGCATGAGTTAATAGGAGTCTCTCATAATATAGTAAGACACCCAGATGTTCCATCTTCTGTTTTTGAAGATTTATGGAGAACGATAAAACAGAAAAAGGTTTGGAGAGGACAGTTAAAAAATATATCTAAAAGTGGAAAATCATATTTTGTATATGCTACTATTTTTCCTTTAGTAGATAGTAAAGGTAATATAATTGAGTATATTGCAATTAGAAATAATATTACAAAAAGGGTTGAAGCTGAAAATAAATTAAAAAGGCAAGAGAAATATAATAAAATGATTTTTAATAATCAAGAGAATATTGTATTTACAGCTACTAAAGAGTTAGGAGTTATTGAGGTAAATCAAAAATTTTTAGAAACATTTGGATTTAACTCTTTTGCCTCTTTTAAAGAGAAGTATGATTGTATTTGTGATTTATTTATAGAGAAAGAGGGATATTTAAAAGCTAGTACAAAATATAAACATTGGAGTGAAGAGATATTTTGTACTCCTGAAAAGACACATAAAGCACTTATTAAAGATAAATATGATTTTGAGAGAATATATAGTGTGCATATAAATAGAGTTGAGTTTGAAGATGAAGAGCTTATGATTGCTAACTTTACAGATATTACAGAACTAGAGTATGCAAGAGAGATAGCAATAGCATCAGAAAAAGCAAAATCTGAATTTATGGCAAATATGTCTCATGAGATTAGAACTCCTATGAATGGTATTGTTGGATTTACTGATTTACTATTTAAAAGTAATTTAGAGCCAAAACAGAGACAGTTTACAGAGTATATTAAAAATTCAACAACAGTCCTTTTAGATATAGTAAATGATATTTTAGACTTTTCTAAAATAGAAAGTGGACATTTAAAGTTAGATTTAATCCCTGCTAATCCATTTATAGATTTAAGAGGTGCTATGACTATTTTTAAATCTCAAGCTACTCAAAAAAATATATCTTTTATTGTAAATATTGACTCTTCTATAAGTGAGTGTTTAGTAATGGATAAACTTCGACTTATACAGATATTAACTAATTTAGTAAATAATGCTATTAAGTTTACACCAGAACATGGTACTGTTGATATGTCTGCAAAGCTTATCTCTAGTGAAGATAATAGAGAAAAAATTATATTTTCTGTAACAGATACAGGAATTGGAATTGCTAAAGATAGATTAGAGACTATATTTCAATCTTTTATTCAAGCAGATAGTAGTACTACTAGAAAATTTGGTGGAACTGGTCTTGGACTTACTATTGGTGCATCTTTATGTAATCTTATGGGTAGCCAACTTCAAGTTGAAAGCCAACAGGGTAAGGGGAGTCGTTTCTTTTTTGAAGTTGAGTTTGAAGTGTGTGACTCTACACCAACTTTAGCTAGTCAAGCAAAATATAGTCCAATATATGTTTTAGACCATAATGGAGAGATTTATAATAATGTTATGACTCAACTTAAACATTTTGGGCTAGAGACTCATACTGGTTCATTTGAAGAGTTATTATGTGGAGATAATAAAGATAATATAATTGTTACGTTTAATTATAGACAATATAAACCTTTAGAGAGTATCTCATCTAAAATAATTTTAATAGATGATAGTAAAGAGGCGTTTATGTTAGCAAGAGAGGAGGATATTTTATACCATATTGGCTTTTTTGATGAAGCACCATCTATATTATATAATGCTATTTTAAATTATACTATGATACCAAAAGGTGATAAGGTATTAAGTGCTATTAGCACTAAAGATAGCACTTTTCAGGTATTAGTTGTTGAAGATTATGAGATGAACCGTATATTAATAGAAGAGATGTTAAATGGTTATGGTATCTCTCCAGATTTTGCTTTTGATGGAGCTGAAGCGATAGAAAAGGTAGAAGATAATAGCTATAATATAATATTTATGGATATTAATATGCCTGTTATGAATGGTATTGATGCAACTAGAATTTTGCGTAAAAAGGGTGTAAAAATACCAATTATTGCTTTAACAGCAAATGCTTTAGAGGGTGATAAAGAACATTATCTATCGGAGGGAATGGATAACTATCTTAGTAAACCTATAGATGTAAATGAGTTAGAGGCAATACTTACTAAATATAAACATGAGGTCTCTCGAATTGAGATAAAAGAGAAGAAAAAAGAGATAGAAGAGATAAAAAAAGAGAATAAAATAGTTGTAGTAGAGGAGGTAAAAGAGAAAGAGAAAAAGATAGAGCTTAATAATAGACTTTTTGTAAATTCTTTATTAGAGGCTAAAAAGAGTATGCAGTTTAGTACACCAATTATAATAAGACTCTTTAACTCTTTTGTTGAAAACTCTATTAGAAATATACAGCAACTTATACCTGCTATAGAGAGTAAAGATGAGAAGGTAATTTATCAATCAGCCCATGCTTTAAGAGGTATAGCTTTGGCTCTTAAATTTAAGGAAATAGGAGAGTTGTGTAATAAGATTGAGTATGGGGTTAAAGAGAAAAAAGATATTGATTATGAGAAACTTGTAAATGAATTGGAGCTATATATTGCTTATATTAAAAATAATAAGACTCTTATTATTAAAGAGTTGGAGGAGTATTGATTATTTTTCTTTGTTTTAAATAAATATGATATAATAATGATTATATTTTATAAAAGATAAAGAAAGAGCCAATAATGAATAGTTTAACACATGACCCATATTTAAATACTGTAAAAAGAAGTTTAGAAGATAAAAGATATAAAGAGAAGTATGAAAAACATAAAATAGATAAATTTTTAAAAAAGAAGATTAATATAACAGACTATATTAATTTATCCGAAGGCATGGCAACTGTTATACTTTTTATATCTTTTTTAATAATTCCTTATATTATTGGAATAGGCTTTATATTTTTTATTATAGCACAAGCTAATTTAGACGCTTTTAGGGGTATAAATATTAATGAATATAGCGTATTTTGGGCTATAGGATATGAGGTAATAGCATCTATTTTACTACTACTTATAGTAAAAAGTGCTATTAGATTTAAAAGATTATGATTTATTAATATGTTCTAATGCTTCTTCCATTAAAGCTATATGGTAATTTTCTTGATTATTAATAAAGGTAAAAAATGAGGCAAAATATTCAGAACTACTGCTAACTGCTTCAGCTAATCTTTTACACTCCTCTTTAGCTCCAATCTCTTCTTGAATACCATCTTTTAGAAATTTCTTTAAGTCATTAAATTTATAAATCTCTTCCATTAAACTTCTAGGAACTCCTAAAATTCCCATATCTGCCATTATTTGCCCAAAACTTCTAAGGTGAAAGAATGACTCATCTATAAGAATTTGAAATATTCTATTTAAAAAAGCATCACTACTATTTGCTTTTGAGTAGTTATATACCATAATAAGCTCATACTCTTTATAACTCTCTTCAAATAGAAATATAGTCAAAGCATCTCTTGCTTCATCTGTAAGAGTTACATTTGGATACTCTCTTTTTGTATCAAATGCACTAGATACATCTTCATTTTCCATTTTTTCTAAAACTAATTTAATATAGTTAAAGTCACTTCTTATTCTATATGTAATATCTCCATCTTTACAGCTATCTAATTTATTTTCAATAGAGTCTATTCTTTGAATTATATTATTAATCATAGATGATAGTTTTTCTACTTTAATAGGAACTTGATTTATACTATAACTATATTCAACTCCATTTTTAATAAAATCATTTTCTAACCAAGTTAAATGTTTAAAAAATATATTTGCAAACTCATATAACTCTTGACGATTTTTACTCTTAGACATAAATCCTGTAAATTGTGTAG
This sequence comes from Campylobacteraceae bacterium, assembly GCA_027065385.1. Classification (GTDB taxonomy): domain Bacteria; phylum Campylobacterota; class Campylobacteria; order Campylobacterales; family Sulfurovaceae; genus UBA1140. Next base: position 9,011 of record JAMOOP010000007.1, read on the forward strand.
CTAAAAATAGCTCATGAACCTCTTTAAATAGTTGTTTCATTACTACTCTCCTCATTTTTTGGTGTGCAGTCTGTTTTTATAATATAACTAATCATAGGAAAATCACTATCTTTTTCTCTCTCTTTATAAGTATCAATAGAGGCTTGAAGGGCAAGAGCTACCATTTCAGAACATGCTGCATCTTCTGGAGGAATATTATCTAACATTCCTAATGTTACAGATATTAACTCACCTGCTCTTTTAAATGTAACACCCTTTGCTTCACTTGTAATTATAGAACCTGCTACTATTGTAGTACTACAACCTATAGCTTGAAATGATATATCTTCAATTATAGGTTCATCTCCTTTTTTTACCTTTATATAAATTGCTACCTTTTCACCATTTTGTGGATTTTTTCCCATTCCAATAGCATCACTATTTTCCATCTCCCCATAATTTTTTGGGTTCATCATATGCTCCATAAGTTGTGCATCTGCGTTCATATATAACCGTCCATAAAAATCTATGCAACCTTAGTAGAAATTAGCAGTTAAGTCTCTATCAGACTAAGTTACACGAATTAAAATTATATACTCTTTGGCTTAGTTCTAAATTATCTTGCTCTTTTAATCTTTATAGCACAAAGTCCACCACTCATAATAGCAGGGCTAAATCCACCTGCAATCACCCATTGTCCTGTAAAGTATAGGTTTTTAACTCTATTTGATTTTATTTTTGGAACTCTAAAAAACTCTTTTGGGGTAGGTTTAAATCCATAAGCTGTACCATTTGGAGTTTTTATATATCTTTTTACTGTTTTAGCCGTTCCAACCTCTACATACTCCACTAAGCTTGATATATTAGGGTACTCTTTTTCCAATTTTTTAAGAGTTGTTTCTATTAGATTATCTTTTTTCTTTTTGTACTCTTTTTTATCTAACTTCTCCCAATCCTCAATATTATCCATTATACAGACAACTCCAAATGATTTACTACTATCTTTTGTTAATCCTGACTCTATTTGAGAGTAATCAACAAAGGCAAATCCTCTTTTAGTTATGTCATCTTTTACTATTTTACTAAATGAACTCATTGAAGATAGATTATCAAATATAAAAGTAGAATAGGCTTTATCTCCATAAACCTCTTTTATATTTTTACTAAATCCAAAATATATAGTAAGTAGAGCATCTCCTAACTTTTTTGACTCCTTGTAAGGTATGTTATATAGTTTATATGTCTGTTGAGGTGATATATTAGATATAATAATATCACTCTTTATAACTTTTGTCTTATCTTTATAAATATAGCTTACACTATCTTTTGCACAAGATATTACAGAAGCTTTTGTAATAACCTCTCCACCATTATCTCTAATAACTTTTGCTAGATAGCTGCTTAGTTTTCCACTTCCACCTTTTATAAAATATCCTCCACCTTTATAATATGAGTATTGGGCTACAGCATGAAGTAAAAAACTTAAGGTTTTAGGAGTATCATTATAATACCAAACATTTGTATTTAAAATAGTATTTAACTCATCATTTTCTATAATATTATCTAATACATCAGTTACACTTTTTGATTTATAGTACAAGATATTCCAAAACATAAAAGGGAAAAGAGCATAATAGTACCAAGATGGGTTTTGTAATCTCTCTAAACTTTTTGAAATGCCCTTAATAATTTTAAAATATCTATCTATCCCTTTTTTCTCTTTAGGAAATCTATTTTTTAGCTTATTTTTTGCATTTTTAATTCCATTTGGCATAATAAAATCTATAGTTTCTGTCTTTACTCTAAAAAACTCATTAGGTTTTATAAAATCTATATTGTTATAGACTTCAAGTACTCTAAATATGTCGATAATAGTGGGATTATTATATACTCCGTCCATTTTATGAAGTCCAACCTCACAGCTAAAACCACCCTTTCTTTTAAATGTTGTTGCACACCCACCTACAATATTATGTTGTTCTAAAATAGTAACATTATATCCATCTTTTGCCAATAATGCACCAGCTGTTAAACCACCTAGACCTGCACCAATTATTGTTATCTGTTTCAATATCTTTTCCTTAAAATTTAAACTTAAACCCAATATTAATTGAGTCTATAGTATCTATTTTCTCTTTTCCAAAAATTGTATCATTTCTATAGGTTATAAAAGGTCTAAATGGTATATGGTTATTTGGCTCAAATCCCAAATTACTAACTAATCCTATACTATTTTGCTCTTTATAATCAAAATAACCTATAGTTCCAATCGACATATTAAACCACTCCCATAATCTCTGCTCTAATACAATACCAATGGCAGAAAAGTTACCATTTTGGGTTTTAAATTTAGCTATCTCTAAACCATAAGCTTGTTTACTATTTGAGTTTAAAAGAACTCTTACCCCATAATATCTACTCTCTTTACTACCATATCCAAAATGTGGACGAACTTGAAAAGTTGAGCTATCTTCTAATACTTTTTTATTGTTTGGATTTTCCATAGTGTAAAAGAATGGTTCTCTATTTTTATAAAGTTCATCTTTTAGATTAAATTTTACAGTTTTACTATTTTTATATTTTAAGTAAATCTCTTGTCTATTTAAATTATAAACAGTAGACCAAAGTGTATTTTGCTGTTTAGATTTTTTTAAAATATAAAAGAGTTCTTGAATACTATTGCTCTCTTTTAGACTCTTTTTAACAATATTATATCTATTTAGAGAGGTATTATTATCAGGTTTTATTGTTAAATCAGATAGATAGTGATTAGTCAAAATTTGGCTTTTTTTACCTTTTACTATAACTCTTTTATTATTAACGAATTCCACCACAGCACTATCTCCATTTTTTTCTACTATTTTAAAGTGTACTAACGGATTTCCTAAAAACTGCCCAAATGCGATAGAGTATTTATCAAATTGTGCTATAGCCTCATCTATATTTGATGCTTTTTGTAAAATGATTTTTATCATCTCCAAACTTTTTCTAATCGGTTTTAAGATATTTATAGTAGTTTTACTATTGGGTACAGCAGAGATAGCTACAAATAGACCTTTGCTATTCATTCCCTCATAGGACATATTTGGATTATTTAAACTAAGCACTACTATACCATATTGATTTTTGTTTGGTGGAATAAAATTTATCTCTCCACCATTATCTAAATAATCAAAATTTCTACCTACTAAAATATCACCTATACTATTTTTTGTATCAAATATAGTACAACTAAAAAGGGTATTTTGAATTATAATCATAATAAAAATAGTTCTCATATCACTTTCCTATATCTATAGTTAAATTTTTATCACTATTTAGTATAAACTTTGACTCTTCAAAATTAGCACCTCTAAATATAGGTTTAATATTGTTGCTGAAACCATACTTTTCAGTTGGAATTCCTAAAAAGTTTTTATCTAGCTTACCATTATTATTTGTATCTTGAAATATTGATACAGCATATATTCCATTTGGAATATTTTTAAATATTACTTTATAACTACTTGAGCTTGATTTTACTATTTTACTTTTATAAGTTTTTAAGATATTTTTAAAATTATCTCTTTTATTATATAGTCCAACATATACTCTTTCATTACCACTTATCCCTTTTATTCTTATAGATAAATCTGTTGTAGATAAAAAAGATAATGATACTATTAAACTAAAAATAACTTTTTTCATCTTTTAACCTTTTTTCAAATGGTACAAAAAAAAGAGAAGTTTGTCATTCACATAGGTTAATATTTATGAGAGTTTTTTAATCTACTTAAATGTTGTGGTGTAATTCCTAAAAAGGTAGCAATATGATATTGTGGTACTTTTTCTAATAGATATGGAGTATTTTTCATAAACTCTTTAAATCTATCTTTAGCACTTTTAAGTTGTCTATCAATTATTGTCTTATGTAGATATGAGTAAGCCTCTTCACTCATTAAACGACCAAATCTTTCACCTTTTTTTAATCTATCATATAAAAATTGGACATCTTTATACTCCAATACAAATAGTTGACAATCTTCAATAACATCTATGCCTAAGTTTGATGGAGTTTGATTTAAAAAGCTATCATAATCAATTACAAATAGATTTGTCATTTGTGAATTTTCATCGTTAAAAAATATACTCCATGTATAATCTTTACCATCATCACCTATCATATATGCTCTTGCTAATCCAGAGTTAATAAATGCTAATTTATGACAAATATTTCCAATATGGTGTATTGTTTGACCTTTTTTATAATTTTCTACTCTTAACTTAGATTTAAATAAGTTCCACTCTATAAAGTTGTGTGGGATATATTTTTCTATAAATTTTTTGTATCTACTATACATATTTCAATTATATCTTAATAAGCATTATATTGATGTTTTTAAATTAAAAAATCAAATAGTTATAAAAGATTTGTGTTAAAGTAGGTATAATATCAAAAAAAATAAGGTTCAAATAATGAAAAAAATATATCTACTTATTTTTATATATCTAACTTCTTTTATAAATGCTGATATAGTTGATATAAAAGCAGACCGTTTTCATGCTAATGATATATCTAAAGTTGCCTACTTTGAGGGGAATGCTAGGATAAAACAGGGAGCAAATGAGTTTACTGCATCTAAAATTATAGTCCACTTTGATAAAAAGAAAAAAGCTACTAAATATGAAGCAGAGGGTAATGTTAAATTTAATCTAATTGAAAATGGTGTTCACTACATGGGTCATGCAAGAAAGATAATATATTCGCCAAATAGCTCAAAATACTTTTTTGCAGGGAGTGTTGTATTAAAAGATTTAACTAATAATAGAAAGATAGAAGCTGGAACAATTTCATTAGATTTAAAGACAGGTTTAGCTGATATTAAGGGTGAAAAGAAAAAACCTGTGCATTTTATATTTGAAATAGAGGATAGAAAATAGTGATACCAAGAGTTGTAAATGCAGATTTTATAAAGTCTGCTCAAGCACTAGGAGATAGTGTAGAGGATACAGTTAGTGAAGTTGTTTTTTTAGGGCGTTCTAATGTGGGTAAGAGTTCGACTATTAATGGTTTAACAAATCGTAAAAAATTAGCAAAGAGTTCATCAACCCCTGGTAAAACCCAACTTATTAACTTTTTTGATATTAGATATAAATATAGTGATAGAGATTGGAATATTAGATTTGTTGATTTACCTGGATTTGGATATGCAAAAGTCTCTAAAGATTTAAAGAGTATATGGCAAAAGAATTTAGTAGAGTTTATTAAACATCGTGTATCTATTAGAGTATTTATTCACTTAAGAGATGCAAGACACCCAAATGCACAGATAGATAAAGATGTAGAAGAGTATGTATCTAAATTTATTCGTGGTGACCAACTGTATCTTACTGTTTTTACAAAAATAGATAAACTAAACCAAAAAGAGAGAACAGCACTAAAGAAAAAATTTCCAAACTCTATTACTATTAGTAACTCCAAAAGAAACGGTTATGATAGAGTACATAGTGAAATATTTAAGCAGATATTTGGGGTGTAGAGATGGTAAAATTAGAAAAAGCAAAACTTTTAGATATTCCTGCTATGCAAGATTTAGTAGCACAAGAGGTAAAAGATGGAATTATTTTACAAAGAAGTATTGATGAGGTATCTACTAATATTCGCTCTTATGTTTTAGCAAAAGATGGAGATAAAGTTATAGGTTATACTGCACTTCATATTCACTCTCCTCGTTTAGCAGAGATACGAAGTTTAATAGTAAGTAGTGAATATAGAGGTAAAAATATTGGTAAAAAGATAGTAGATTTTGCACTAAATGAGGCTAAAGAGATAGGAGTTACAGAAGAGGTATTAGTTTTAACCTATTTACCTGATTTTTTTAAAAAAATAGGTTTTATAGAGATACCAAAAGAGACCATTCCTGAACATAAAATTTGGGCTGATTGTATTAAATGTATCCATTTCCCTGTATGTAATGAGGTATCTTTAGTTTATAAGTTAGGTAAGAGAGATGAATGATATTTATCGAGATAGAGAAAAATTAAAAGTTTTAGAGTGGAGTATTATACTCTTTTTTGTTGTGTTATATCCAATGTTTGTATCAATATATCCTCTACTTCCACCACTTTTTGGTATTGCTGGTTTAATTATTATTCATAATATAAATAAAAATATAATTTATACTATATCAACTATGCTATATTTAATTCATTTGGATTTAAATTTAAGTTTGCCGTTTATGTTATCGATATTTTCTATACTATTAATTAATACATTTATATATCCCACAGCAAAACTTATGATACGGTGTAGAGTTTGTTTAGGACTTTTTTTAATTATATTAATAGATATTTTTTACTATATTAGTCTATTTATTTATGATTTAATTTTAAATTCAACTACTGTTATAGCTGATTCGATGTTATCCTTTTATATTTTTGTTGATGTAATTATAGGACTGTTATTATGAGATATGGAATAGTTATTACTGTTTTTATCCTTTTTTGGATTATGCTAATATCTAGGATTTATCAAATAAGTGTTAAGTCTAACTACTATTATGAGAATTTAGCTAAAAATAATATAGAGAGAAAATATTTTATAAAACCTGTTCGTGGAGAGATTTTAGATAGAAATGGTAAGCTTTTAGCTGTTAATAAAATAGGATTTTCAATTAAAATAGCACCACATTTAAGAAAAGGTACAAAAGAGTTAAATCAGACTATAACTAGTATAGTTAAAGAGTTTCCTGATTATAATGCAACAAAACTTTTTAAAGTCTATAAGAAAAAAGACTCGCCATATAATCATAGATTTATTCGAATAATAGATTTTATATCTTATGAAGATATGATTGGTGCTTATCCTAAACTTACCATTAATAAACTAATAAAAATAGAATCAGAAACAGAGAGATATTATCCAGCAGGAAGTATGGCAACGCATATTGTTGGATATGTTGGTAGGTCAAATAAAAGAGATAATGCTAAAGATAATGTTGTTGAAAAAGTTGGTGTTGTAGGACGGACAGGTTTAGAGAGACAATATAATGAGATACTTCAAGGTCAATTAGGGTATAGAACGGTAAAGGTTAGTGCTACAAATAAAGAGGTAGCTCAAATAGAGAAAAAAGAGCCTATTGAAGACCAAAACTTAGTGCTTAATATAGATTTAGAGTTACAAAAAAAGATAAATGAACTATTTATTGACCAAGCAGGAGTCGCAGTTGTAATGAATGTAAATGGAGATGTAATTGCAGCTGTAAGTTATCCATCTTATGACCCAAATCTATTTGTTGGTGGTATCTCTTCAGCAAATTGGAGAAAACTTATAGATGACCTAAATCACCCCTTTACAAATAAAATAGTATCAGGGTTATATCCACCAGGCTCTAGTATTAAAATGGGAATGGCTCTAGCTTATTCTAAATCAGGAAAAGGTACGCTAGATAGAGCTGAATATTGTAAAGGTTATATTAAAATAGGTAAAAATAAACATAAATTTAGATGTTGGTCAAAATGGGGTCATGGAACAGTAAATTTAAGAAAAGCAATTAGAGAGAGTTGTGATGTCTATTTTTACAATAAAAGTTTGCAAGTTGGTATTAATGATATGTCAAAATATCTAAATGAGTTTGGATTGGGTGTAAAAACAGGAATTGACTTACCACGAGAGAGAGCAGGGGTTATTCCAAGTAAAGAGTGGAAAATGAAAACTTATAAACAACCTTGGTATTTAGGTGAAACTATTATTGCCTCTATTGGTCAAGGATATGACCTAGTTACACCAATGCAGGTAGCAAGATATACAGCATTTTTAGCTACAAAAAAGTTACCAACACCACATTTAGCACACAAAATTGCAGGTAAAATAGTAAAACCAGAATATAAAAAAATAGATGTAAATTGGCATGATTTAGATTTAATTCGTAAAGGTATGTATGATGTTTGTAACTCTCCTAGAGGAACAGCTAGAAGAACAATGTCACATCTTCCAATAGAAGTAGCAGGAAAAACAGGTACTTCGCAAGTTGTTTCTATTCCACAAAGAGAAAAGAAGAGAATGAAAGAGTCTCAAATGGAGTACTATAGCCGTTCTCATGCTTGGCTTACAACCTATGCACCATATCATAATCCTAAATTTGTAGTAACTGTACTAGTAGAGCATGGTGGACATGGAGGAAGTACTTCAGGTCCTATTGCTGCACAAATTTATAAATGGATGTATAAACGAGGATATTTTAAAGATGAAGATGTAGATAAACCAAAATCTAAAAAAAAGAACAATGATAAGAAAAAATAGAAATTCTATTTTATCTTATCTATAGTCTCTGATAAAAAGAGAGTTAGTATTATTAATAGAGTAATACCTATAGGTCGGCTATAGATTTTATTAGCTGTAATCCATATTATCATAATAGTAGCAACCAACATTGTTAAAATATCAAATATATTATCTTTTAAAGAGATAGGTATATCTTTTACTAATCCAGCTAAACCTAATACCATAGTAGTATTAGCTAAATTTGAACCAATAATATTCCCTATTGCCATATCAGTTTTACCTTTAATTACAGCAGATATAGATACAGCAAGTTCAGGTAAAGATGTACCAAAACTAATAAGTATTATACCTATTATCCACTCACTAATACCAAAAGAGTTAGCAATTGCAGATGCACTCTCTATTACAAAATGAGCGCCACTAATAATAAAAAAGAAACCAATAATCAGTAATCCTACACTTTTTATCCAACTAAAATCTTTATTTATATCTAATTTATTAAGTCTTTTTATATTTAGTTCTTTAGACCCATTTAGTTGAAACATTATGTAAGTAACCATAATAATAATAAGTAAAATAGCATCTAATTTGCCTATAAATCCATCTATACTCATTAGTATAAATAGCATAACCGATACAAGTACCCAAGTAGCATCTTTTGCAAATAAATCTTTTTCTATTCTGTTTTTTTTAGAGATAATAAAGATAGTAGCTAAAACCAATGATATATTAAAAATATTACTTCCTATAATATTAGATATAGCAATATCAGGTTTATCATCAAAGTTAGCTATAATAGATGATGCCATTTCTGGAAAACTTGTACCAAAAGCTATAAGTGTAGCTCCAATAACAAATTGTGGTATATTAAATTTAAGAGCTAAAGCTTCACTCTGATTTACTATAAAATCAGCTCCTAAAATTAAAGCACCCATTGCTAATGTAAATATAACAAAATCCACTATAAACTCTCCGTTCTAATAATTAGACTCTTTGGAAGATTAAACTTATTTATTAATTCTCTCTCCCTCTCTCTCATCTCTCCACTATCTACTTCATGGTCAAATCCTAAAAGGTGCAACACTCCATGAATAAATAAAAGAGCCAACTCTTCATCTCTAGTATGTCCAAGTTCATCTGATTTTTCTATAACTTTATCTATAGATATTATAATAGAGCCTAAAGGCATACTTTCAAACTTTGAAATAATTGGAAAACTTAATACATCAGTAGCCTTATTTACTCCTCTATACTCACTATTATACTTTTGTATAGTTTTATTATCACATATTGTAATATCAATCTCTTTAGTCGTTAAACTATTAGATATAGTCTCTAAAAGTTTATAATTAATAGTTTGTGTTGTTAGGTTTTCAATATTTAACATAGCTAAAAGTTTATCTAAATATTGGTAATATACATTTAAAAAAGGTTTAACTAATGAGAAAAAAAGCAGTCTGCATAATCTCTGGTGGAATGGATAGTGCATTAAGTGCTAAAATAGCTAAAGAAGATGGATATGATATAGTAGCACTCCATTTTAACTATGGACAAAGAACAGAGAAAAAGGAGTTAGAAGCTTTTAGAAAAATAGCTAATTATTTAGATGATATAAAGAGATATGAGATAGAATTAGATTTTTTTAAACAAATAGGTGCATCAGCTTTAATAGATAATAATTTAGCTGTACCAACAGGTGGTATAGAAGATGGTATTCCTATAACCTATGTACCATTTAGAAATGGTATTTTTTTATCTATAGCATCAGCTATTGCAGAAAAACATAATGCAGAAGCTATTTTTATAGGTGTAGTAGAAGAAGATAGTAGTGGTTATCCTGATTGTAGAGATAAGTATATTTTAGCTATGCAAAAAGCCATAAATTTAGGTACAAAAGATAAGACAAAGATAGAGATAAAAATGCCTTTAGTTCATTTAAAAAAGGAGCAGATAGTTCAAAAATCACTAGATTTAGGAGTTCCATTAGAATATACATGGAGTTGTTATCAAAATGAAGATAGAGCTTGTGGTGTTTGTGATAGTTGCAGACTTAGATTAAAAGGCTTTAAAAAAGCTGGTAAAATAGATTTAATTAAATATATGGAGTAGAAAATGAAAAAAATATTATTAGGTTGTTTAGTGCTATTAATAGTAGGTTGTGCAGATAATAGTAGTTCAAATTTAAAAGAAGAGTGGAAAAGTAGCAGTAAAGAGTTAGTAATTCCAGAGTCAGTAGTTTATTATAAAGATAATATATTTGTTTCAAATGTAAATAGTATAAAGAGTTCAAATCCATGGGCAGATAATAGTGGATTTATATCTAAATTAGATAAGAGTGGAAAAGTTACTAATTTAAAATGGGCAATAGGTTTAAAAGCCCCAAAGGGTTTAGCTATATATAAAAATTATCTATTTGTATCTGATTTAAATCAAGTAGTAAAAATTGATATATCTAACGGTAAAATATTAGATAAATTTTTAGCACCTAAAGGAATAGATAGATTAAATGATATTGCATGTAGTATAGATAAAAAGTCATGTTTTGTATCAGACTCTGGAACTAAAAAGATATTTGAGGTCTCAGAAAATGGAAAATTTAAACTTATTTACGATAAAGAAAAATCATCTAAAGCAGAACAAAATGGTCTATTTGTAAATGGTAACTCTCTTATTATGCAAGGAGAGGTTGGAAAACTAAAATCTTTAGATTTAGATATAAAAAAGGTTACAAGTATATCTAATAGTGTAGGTGTTGCAATAGATGGTATTACAAAATATAAAGATAAAGGATATTTAGTATCTACTTGGAGTGGAGGAGTCTATTTTATTAATGAAAATGGAGAGAGTAAACAGATTTTAGGAGATAAATTTAATACAGCAGATATTTTCTACTCTAATGATTTAGATTTACTCTTAGTTCCTAATTTTGCTCATAGTATTATAGCCTATAAGGTTCTTTTAAAATAGCAAAATAGAGAGAAGTTATTAAAATAGACTTCTCTTTAACTTTTTTCCAAATATATACTTTGTGAAGGAAATGCAAATTCTAAATTATTATTTTCTAAAATTTCCCAAATTTTATATAAAATATCCTGTTTAATCTCTAACCACTCTTGCCAACTGGTTGTTTTTGTAAATGTATATATTAAAATATCTATAGATGAGTCTGAAAATTTATCTAAATAGACCATCATTGTACTTTTAATTCCTAGTTTATTATCTAAAGATACAAATTTATTACTTCTTCTATAGTGTCTTGTTATCTCTTTTTCATCTATCTTTTCAGGTGTACTAATTCCATTATGGTTAAATAACATCTCATTTATATTATTAATAGCATTTTGAATATCTTTAGGGTTAGAGTTATAGGTTACACCAATATATAGCTTTATTCTTCTTCCTATAGTTCTTCTTGACCAATTTTTAAGTGAAGTATTGGCTAATTTTTCATTTGGTACTGTAATCATAGCATTATCAAAAGTACGAATTTTAGTAGATATAAATCCAATCTCAATAACAGTTCCCTCTACATCATCTGTTTTTATCCAATCACCTTGTGAAAAAGACTCATCAAAAATTATTTTAATAAGACCAAAAAAGTTAGATAGTGTATCTTTTGCAGCTAAAGCTACAGCTAAACCACCAATTCCCAAAGAGGCAATTACTCCTGATATATTAATACCCATTTTAACAAATGATACAAGTACGGCTATTAGTAAAATTATAAATTTACTTACAGATAAAATTAGATTTATAAGCTCTGTTCTTAGAGTTATATTCTTTTTATTTGAGTGGTGAAAGTAGATAAAGAATATATTTTCTATAATCTGCATAGCAATATATGCAATAACTACTATAAAAAATAGTGAAAAATATAGATGAGTTTTATCATCTAAACTATTAGGATAGTCTAAAATCTCTAAAGCAAGTTGTAGTCCTATTCCATTAATAAGAAGTGATATTGGAATTCGTATTCTATTTAAATTTGCTATTAAAATATCATCTGTTTCATCTTCTACCTCTAATATTTTAGCTTTAAAGTAGTTATATAGTTTTCTATATATAAGATAGTTAAATATAATAAAGAGAAGAATAACAATAAAAAATAGAAAAAGTCTTCCAGTATCAATTTTTAGATAACGAAGATATAAATTTGCATCTTTAGATATAGATTTTTGATTAATATAGTCAATAAGATTATCTAGTTTGAGTTGATTGCTAAGTGAACGGTAATTAAATATATTAATATTAAGTTGTAGATAGTTTAGAAAACTATCAAAAAAGTAGTAATCTTTAGATAAAGTAAAGAAGTTATTTTTAATATTTTGAGCCATAGAGTTTGTTTGGTTATTTATTGATAGATATAGTTTAATACTCTTTTGTATATCAATAGTACCATGAAGCTGTTTTTGGCTATCTGAAATATATTTTTTTAAAGTATCTTCATCTAATAGAGTCCAATTTTGTGCAATATAGGTAAAAAAGTTATAAATTTGTTGTTTAAGTTGAAGAGATTGTAATTTAATCTTATCTCTTGATACAGCTTGTGTATATCCATATTTTCTATTTGTATCTATTTTCAGTGTAAGATTACGAATTTCTCTACTACTTTTTGCCATATCTATATATATAGTTTTATTTAAATCCAAAGAGTAGGGGTTGTTTTTTAATAAATTTACTAAAGAAGAAAAGCTATTAAACTGTTTATCTAGTAGAGATGAGGTCTCATTATTATCAATAGAGTTAGTTTTATTGGTATCTTTCTCCATTAATTCTAGTATAGTAATTTTATTAAAATAACTATTCTCTATATTAATAAGTTTTTTCCAAAAAGAGTTAGAGGCTAAAAGTGAGGTTGTTAATATGGTAAACAGTATAATAAATCGTTTCAAAATAATATAATCCTTCCTATTTAAATTATATAGAATTATATCATACCTTTCTACACAACTTAAATAAAAGATAAAATGCTAAAATACCTCAAAAAGAATATGAATAAAAGATTAAAAAAAGACACGAGATATTGGTAAAAGGCGAAATGAATACAAAACATAAAAGC
>JAMOOP010000008.1 GCA_027065385.1 Campylobacteraceae bacterium
CTGTGGAGATAACGGCAATGAATTTAGGAGCTGGACTTCTAACTTTAACCAGTATCATTGAAACAGGAAGCAAATTTCATACAAACCTAACTATAGGTAAGTTTGAGTAAGTTTTGTAGAACGGAGATTATTTATATCTAACAATATCCTTAGGCTCTTTAGCCTCAAAAGCATAACCTAAAAGAGAAATTGCTTTAGCATGAAGTAAAATTCTTTTAGAACGAGTTACCGAGCCATATCTTTCATCTCCAACTATTGGGTGACCAATAGATGATAGATGAAGACGGATTTGGTGTGTTCTTCCTGTTTTAATCTCTATTTCAACTTTAGATTTTTTTCCTTGTATCTCAATAGGTTTTACAATAGTAATAGCAGGTCTCCCTTTCTTTTCATTTATTTGTGAAAAGGCTTTTCCCCCTTGTTTATGTGTTACTATTGGAGCATCTATTGTTGTCTCTTCAAAAAATACCCCCTCAACCCATGCTACATATCTTTTTTTAACACTTCTCTGTTTAAATGCTTTTATTGCATCTTTTAAAAACTCTCTGTTTCTAGCTAATAGTAAAACTCCTGAAGTATCACGGTCAAGACGGTGTATTAACTCTATCTCTCTCTCTTTTATAGCATCAGCCAACTCATAACTATCTAGGAGAGCAGGTTTATTGATGGCTAAAATATTTTTATCTTGATATATAATATCAATTTCCCCTATACTCTCAACTCTAAAACGAGTATCTTCTGGCATTTCGGCTCTTGCTATTTTTACTTTTCTATCTAAGATATATACTAAACCTCTATCTATTAACTCCTTTGCCTTTTTATTTGAAATTCCCTCTTGTTGTGCTAGTAATTTATACGCTTTTTCCATTTATAACTCTTTTTCTATTGATTTTAAAATAGGTTGGATATTTGTCCTATTTATGATTTTTGTATTTTTTAATTTTTTATGCTCTATTAAAGTTTTTGCTAAACTCTCTTTTTTTACAATAGCAATACCCTCTATCATAGCAAAAATATCTCTTTGATTAAAGTAACACTCTCCTGAAATTATCTTACAACCAAATTGAGAAGCCTCTGCCGCGTTGTGTCCACCAATAGGCTCAAATGCACCACCTAAAATAACTATATCACTAATAGCATATATATTAACAAGCTCACCTAAAATATCAGCTACTACAATATCGGAGTTAAAAGCCTCATTATCAGAGTAGTTATGCCAACTATAGTGATGAAATTTAGCTAACTCTTCAACCATAGATGATACTTTTTTAAACCTTTCTGGGTGTCTTGGAACTATAACAAGTTTTGAATTTGGCTCACTTCTCTTTAGTTTAACAAAAGCATCCAATATAAGCTCCTCTTCACCCTCATGAGTACTAGCACCACAGACTAAAAGAGCTTTTGGTTTAGATAACTTTTTAGTTATAGATGGAATATTGGCTAGTTTTATATTTCCTATAACAGTTATATTTTTTGCACCTAGTTTTTTTAGTCTCTCTTTATCTATTTGGGTTTGAGCATAAACCTCATCTATATAAGAGAATATCATCTTATATAATAAAGATACTCTTTTATATTTAGGAAAAGACCTATCACTCATTCTAGCATTAATAAGCATAGTTTTAGCACCCCTTTTCTTTGCTAAAGCAAAAAGCAGATACCAAAATTCAGCCTCCATAACAATTAAAACCTTTTGAGGTCTTATCCAAGAAAATAGAAGAGTCTCAAAAGGTAAATATCTACTCTGTTCTATTTTAGAAGATAGGGCATCATAACCTGTTGTTGTAGTAGTTGTAGTTCGTAATATCTCTTTAGGTAACTTTTCTATAATAGGATATATAGCTCTAGCCTCTCCAAAACTACAAACATGAAACCATACACCATTAGGTTTTAGTGGTTTGTTATTTTTTAAAAAAAATCTAGCAGGAATTGACTCTTTATATTTTGATTTTCTTTTAGATAGATAAAATATGTAAGGTAGTGAAATAGTATATACTATACTCACTACAATAGTATATAGGATAAAAAAAATCTTATCCAAACTATATACTAAGCCTCTACTTCTTCTGTTTGAGGTTCTATATATAAAATTCTTCCACAGTGATGACAAGTACAAATATCTTCAGATTTAATAACTTCTGCATAAGCACTATCATTTAGTTTCATATAACAACCATAACATGCCTGTTTTTTTACAGGTACTACAGCACTATTTCTAGCCCAAATACGGATTTTTTCATAGAAAGATAGAATTTTTTGGTCAATATCTCTAATCTTACTCTCTCTTTTAGCAAAAAGCTTTCCCTTATCTTCCTCTATTGAAGTCATTTTTTTAGATACTTCACTAGAGACTTTTTCTAACTCTTCATTTGCCTTATTTAAATCTAAAGATGCCTCTTTAAGCTCTCTCTCTTTTGTCTCTAAGACTTTATTGTATCTCTCTATCTCTTCATTTGCAAATGTTAACTTCTCTTTAGCAAGTTCTGACTCCATCTGCAAAGCTTTCATCTCTTTTTCGGTTTTAACAGCTTTCTCTTTGACTATGCCTAGTGCTAACTGCTCATTAAGTGATTTAATCTGATTTTCAGAAGATGCAATTTTTGAGTTTGCATCATCAATAACAGCTTTAATCTCATCAATTCTACGAGCAATATCATCTCTCTTTGCAACTCTTCTAGCTAATTTCTTTTGTGCATTTTCAATCAGTGGAGTAAAGTCATCAATCGACTTATCTAATTTTGAAAGTTCTATTAACTCTTCTAAATGTTTGTTCAATCTCTATCCTTTAGGGGTTTGAAGCTTTTTTTGTAGCACCTATTTGTAAAAAAATATTAACTTATTTCAAATGGGTTTTTCGATTGCGAAATTATAGCAAAAACTCCTAAATTTTTCAACTCACTATCCATTACATCAACAAAAAACTTCTCACTCTCATAGTGACCAATATCAACCATCATTAAATTTTGACTCATAGCCTTTATGGCAT
This sequence comes from Campylobacteraceae bacterium, assembly GCA_027065385.1. Lineage (GTDB taxonomy): Bacteria > Campylobacterota > Campylobacteria > Campylobacterales > Sulfurovaceae > UBA1140. The sequence goes on from JAMOOP010000008.1 coordinate 2,987, forward strand.
CATGATATTTTATATCTCCTGTTAAAAAGCAATCAGCATCTACATTATCTATTAAAGAAGCACCCGAACCTGTTGTTAAAGCTATAGATTTTATTTGTTTCTTTGGTGATATTACACGAAGAGTATTTAAATTAAGTTTCTTTTTTAACAAAGATAAAAGTTCATCTTTGCTCCAACTACCAGTTGTTTTAGATATAAAATCATCTTGAAACTCTTTTTTAAATCCTAATATTTTCTCAAATACAAAACTATTTAGATGAGTCTTATCAAAATTTGTGTGCATTGCAATTAAAGATATTCTCTTTTGAACCATTATCTCTAATAGATTTGATGGATAGATAGAAAAATCTAGACTCTTTAATTCTGAAAATATAAGTGGGTGGTGGACTATAAAAAGTGTATCTTCTTTTGCTCTATTTAATAAATTCTCATCTATATCTAAAGATAGAACTATCTCTTTAACCTCTCGCTCCATACTCCCTACAAGTAGTCCTGAATTATCCCATCTCTCTTGTAGTTTAAATGGGCTTATTGTGTTTAGTTTATTGTATATATCTTTTATTAGCATCTATTAATCACTTTTTTAAGTATAATTATAATATTAACATCTTTAAGAAGATACTACAATTTGCCCCAAAGAGATTCCACCATCATTTGGAGGTATTTTATTTGAAATTTGAGCAGTTGGAATTCTAGTTAAAACTAACTCTAAAAGAACCCTATTTTGGAAAATTCCTCCACTAAGAATTAGAGGGAAGTTATAGTTCTTATATATAGTAAGTACCTATCCAAAATTAATTTCATAAGCTTTATCTGAACCATAAGAACAAAGAACTTTATCAATATATATATCTAAAGAGTTAATAGAAGAATAATCTTTAATCTCAATCTTCAGTAGTCGTCAAAAAATAATCTAAAAATAGAATGGAGCTTATAATTTAGGTAAAATTACCTTGTGAAAAAAAACAAACTCCAAGAGAATAATAACATAATTGAAGAGAAAATAAAAGAGCAAATAGGCTGGAATAAGGCTAGAATATTTATAATAGTGGCATTAGTAATTGCAATAATAAAATTAGAGAGGGTAAATTTAAAAAAATTAGCAAAAGTACTAAATCCAAAACAATCAAAAGAAGCAAACTATAGGCGATTAAATCGGTTCTTTCAAAATTTAGATTTGATAAAATTGCAATGATGAAGCTAATGGGAAGTTTTTTGCCAAAAGGAAAACTAGTATTATCAATGGATAGAACTAATTGGAAATTTGGCAAAGTGCATATCAATATATTAATGTTAAGTGTAGCCCATAAGGGTATGGCAATCCCGATAGTATGGTATTTGCTCAAGAAAAAAACATAGTATGGTATTTGCTCAAGAAAAAAACCAAACAAGGAAACTCAGGATATAGAGATAGAATTCATACCTTTCTACACAACTTAAATATCCAATCCCATCATATCCCCAATCTGCTCTTTAAAGGCAAAAAGAGAATCAACATCATAAATCTTTAAGACATTCATCATCTTCATAAAGACCCAAAGA
>JAMOOP010000009.1 GCA_027065385.1 Campylobacteraceae bacterium
CAAAAAAGAATCTATAAAATTTATTCTTGAAGACTATTACAGGGTTGCCTGACTATAACTTTTTTTTATAATTAGTTATAGTTACAGCTAGAACATTGTTTATTTTGTGCTAGTTTTGGTGACTCTAGCAAAAGATAACTATGCAGTTATTTCAAGAGGTGCATCTAAAATGGATTTACTTCAAGGCACAGCAGGAGTTGACTCAGATAGTAAAAATAGTACAAATGGTATCGGTTTTAGAGCAGTTACACTATATCTTAAGTAATTTTTTCTCTTTTTAAGTTAATTGAGAGTAAAATACTCTTAATTAAATTTCAAAGGATTAAAACCATGATGGGAATACCACAACCAGCATTCTATATTTTTAAATGTCAGCAGTCAGCACCTCCAGGAATGCCAAAACCTAGCTGTGTAAGTCAAAATAACCCCGAGTCACAACAACTTATGCAACATCTTTCACAACAACTTATGATGAAAGGGATTATCGCTACAGCTACACCAATTCAAACCTCATGTCTAAATAGATGTCAACAAGGTCCAGTAGTATTAGTAGAACCAGGTCACACTATGTATGTTAACTTAACTAAAGAGAAGATAGATAGAATTATAGATGAACATATAATAGGTGGAAATGTAGTTAATGAGTATGTTATAGATGAGAGTGCATGGGGTGAACCTATCTCTCCTGCTTCTATGGCTAGATAGTTTAGTTTTAAACTGTTCCACTTTTATAGTGGAACTTTATATCTTAATTTACACAAGGGTCAATAACTGAATCTTGATTAGGATAAAGATAAACTTCAACTCTTCTATTTAAAGCCCAATTTGTAGGGTTTGTATTTGGAGCTATTGGTTTAGAGAATGAACAACCTTTTGAATATATAGGATTTGGAATTCCTCCACTTTTTAAAATATTCGCCACACTCATAGCACGACCTTCTGAAAGTCTTTGATTATACTCATATCCACCTCTATTATCTGTATGTCCAACTGTTTGAATAATCATATTTGGATATTTTCTAAATACAGGTAACATATTTCTAATTTCAGCTCTAGCTGATGCTGTAGGAGTTGGTGAATTGGTTGCAAACATCATAGGAGAACGGAACATAATTTTAACAAACTTATCAGTATTAGATACAACTAACTGTTTATCAGGATTTTTCTCTGCTGTTGGGTTATTATCAACATTTGTATTAAGTACTTGTGCTACCTCTTTAGCTTGTTGATCTAAACTATATCCAATAGCTGCACCAATAGCTGCACCTGCTCCAGCACCAATAGCCATTCTTCTTCCTCTATGGGTTCTTTTAGTATCAGTAGCCCCTCCAACAACAGCACCAAGCAGTCCACCAGCTATTGCTCCTATTTGTGCCTTATTCATACCACTACTTCCAGTTCCTGTTCCACCTTGTGGTGCTGTACAACCTACCATCATTAAAATAGTTAAAGATGATGCAATAATGGGACTTAATATTTTTCTTTTCATTTATATATCCTTGTTTTATTTTATTGTAATATATTTTTGTTAATTAATTGTGAAAATTAACTACTTCTACTACCAGGTTTAATAGCTACACTTCCCTCTTTACACATTGGACACTCATTTGGCGTAAACATCTCAAAAGTAAAATCAGCTAAAGCAAAAAAAGGTATATTTGATGGAAGTTTACACTCCTCTTTAGGTGTAATATCTGTTCCCTCTCTTCTACAAAAACCTCTATTTGCTAAAGAGGCAAAAGCCACAACTTTAGCACCTAACTCTTCTATGATTTTAGATGCCTCCATAGCAGAGCCACCTGTAGTTATAATATCCTCACAGATAAGAACTCTCTCTCCATTTTTTACTTCAAAACCACGGCGAAGCTCCATCTGTCCCTCTTTTCTCTCTACAAAAATTGAACGAACACCTAAAGCTCTTGCTAATTCATATCCTGCAAGTATTCCACCAAGTGCAGGAGCGCATACTGTATCTATTTCTATATCACTTTTTTTTATTATATCAGCTAAAGCAGATGCTAATTTTTCTGCTCTTTTAGGCTCTTCAAGTACTTTTGCACTCTGAAGATAACGGTTTGAGTGATTACCACTAGATAAGATAAAATGCCCCTCCAATAAGGCATTTGCCTCTTTATATATCTCCTCTACATTCATATTTATACCTTTAATATATCAGCTTGTTTAGTAGATAAAATCTTATCAACCTCTGCAACATTTTCGTCTGTTATTTTCTGAATTTGAGTATGAGCTTTTTTTGACTCATCTTCACTTATCTCTTTCTCTTTTTCCAAATCTTTAATATCATTATTAGCATCTTTTCGAATATTTCTAATAGCAATCTTAGCTTTTTCAGACATAGATTTTGCTTGTTTAACAATCTGTTGTCTCTGCTCACTTGTCATTGCAGGGAAATATAATTTTATAAAGTCACCATCGTTATTAGGATTTACACCAATATTAGCACTTTGAATTGCCTTTTCAATTGGTGCTAACATTGTTTTTTCCCAAGGTGTAATAGAAATAGTTGTAGCGTCCATTGCTAGAACATTTCCAACCTGATTTAATGGTGTAGGTGTTCCATAGTAGTCAACTCTGATATGGTCAACAATATTAGTAGTAACTTTCCCAGTTCTAAGTGTAGAAAAATCCCTTTTTAAAGCCTCAATACTTTTTTTCATCTGCTCTCTAGCATTATCATAAATCTCATTTAACATTATTATTTCCTTATTGTTAAGTTTAAATAGTGAATTTTAGCGTTTTTTTGCTTGATAAAGAGTTTGAGTTGGTGGATTTAAAAAAAGCTTATATCTATGTTATTGATAGGGGTAAATCACCCCTAAATCTCACAAAGTGAGCTATTTTTTCTATTTAGCATACTTTTTCGTTTGGTTAGATACTCATCAACCTCTACAGCACACTCTCTACCCTCATGAATTGCCCATACTACTAAAGATTGTCCTCTTCTACAATCTCCTGCACTAAATACTCCATCTATTGATGTGGTAAATCCTTTAGTTTTTATATTGCTTCTTTGGTCTGTTTCTAGTTTTAACTCCTCTATTACATCATCTTGTTTTGGACCTAAAAAGCCCATAGCTAGAAGTATTAAATCAGCCTCTAATATAAATTCACTGCTCTCTATCTCTTTAAAACCTCTACCTTCCCACTCAATTCTAACGCAATTTATCCCCTTTACTGTTCCATTCTCATCTTTTATAAAAGATTTAGATAAGACATTAAAATCTAAAATTGCCCCCTCCTCTTGTGAAGTTGAAAGTTTAAATATTCTAGGGTATGTAGGCCATGGCATATCTTTAGTTCTTTCGGTTGGAGCTTTGGGAAGTAGCTCTATTTGGGTTACACTTTTTGCTCCTTGTCTAATGGAAGTTCCTACACAGTCACTTCCTGTATCTCCTCCTCCAATTACTACAACTTTTTTATTGGTTGCTAATATCTCTTTTTCTTTTGGTATCTTTTCACCCTCAACACGGCTATTGTTTTGTCCTAAAAACTCCATTGCAAAATGGATACCTTTTGCATCTCTATTTTCTATTGGTAAATCTCTTGGATTTCCTGCACCTGTTGTAATAACTACTGCATCATATCTATCTTTTAACTCTTTTATAGATATATCTACACCAATATTGGCATTGGTTATAAACCTAATACCCTCTTCTATCATAATATTTACTCTTCTTTGAACCACTTTTTGTTTATCTAGCTTAAAGTTTGGAATTCCATATCTAATTAAACCACCAACTCTTGACTCTTTTTCATATACTGTTATATTGTGTCCTGCCTTATTTAATTGGTGTGCCACAGCAAGTCCTGCTGGTCCACTTCCTATAACTGCTACACTCTTACCACTCTTTACAGCAGGAATAATCGGTCTTATCCAACCCTTTTTATATGCTTTTTCTATAATTGAGTACTCTATATTTTTAATTCCGACTGCTGTCTCATTTAATCCTAATACACAAGCATACTCACAAGGTGCTGGACATATTCGCCCTGTAAACTCTGGGAAGTTATTGGTACTCATAAGAGTTCTAAAGGCACTCTCCCACTCTCCTCTATAGACTTGGTCATTAAATTGTGGAATAATGTTTCCAACAGGACACCCATAGTTACTGTGACAAAAAGGAACACCACAATCCATACATCTAGCACCCTGCTCTTCTATCTCTTCTTTACTAAGAGGAGTTATAAACTCATTATAGTGTTTAATTCTCTCCTCAACTGGTGCTAGTGTAAAGTTTTTTCTCTTATACTCTTTAAATCCTGTAATTTTTCCCATTTTACACCTCCTCTGCTTCTAGCTCTCTTAATGCTCTTTTATAATCTATTGGCATAACTTTTATAAATTTATCCTTGCTCTCTTTCCAATTTTCAATTATATCTTTTGCCTCTTTTGAAGAGGTGTATTTAATATATCTCTCAATCATAGATTTTACCTCCTCTTCCTCTTTTTTATCTTCTATACTCTCTAACTCTACCATTCCCATATTAATTCTACTAGATAGCTTATTATCTTTATCGTAAATATAGGCAATTCCACCACTCATTCCAGCTCCAAAGTTTTTACCAATCTCACCTAAAATAATAGCTTTTCCACCTGTCATATATTCGCAACCGTGGTCTCCAACGGCAGATACAACAACATTCACGCCAGAGTTTCTAACACAAAATCTCTCACCTGCTACTCCATAAATATAAGCCTCTCCACTTGTTGCTCCATAAAAAGATACATTTCCTAAAATAACTGTATTGTGAGCATCAAAAGAGGAGTTTTTAGGTGGATATAGTATAAGTTTTCCTCCACAAAGCCCTTTTCCAAAGTAATCATTTGCATCTCCCTCTATCTCAAAGGTTATACCACTATTTACAAATGCTCCAAAACTCTGTCCTGCTGTTCCTTTGGCTTTAATATATATAGTATCATCATCTAATCCACTCTCTCCATGAACTCTTGTCATTTGAGCTGAAAGCATAGTTCCTACAGTTCTATTTATATTTTTAATGGTTATCTCTTTTTCTATAGGCTTTTTATTATAAATTGCCTCCTGCATAGACTCTATTAACTCATTATCAATAGCCTTATCTAGTGCGTGGTCTTGTTCTATACTTTTAAATGTATTATCCTCCTCTCTTACATACATTCTATATAGAAGTTTATCAAGTTGTAGATGTTTAGCTTTCCAATGTTTTACACCCTCTTTTGCTTTTAGTTTATCTACTCTTCCTACCATCTCATTTACTGTTCTAAATCCAAGCTCTGCCATTATCTCTCTTAGCTCTTGGGCTAAAAACTTTACAAAATTTACAATATGTTCGGCTTGACCTCTATATTTTGCTCTTAAATCTTTATCTTGTGTGGCAATTCCTACAGGACATGTATTTAAGTGACACTTTCTCATCATAATACACCCCTCAACAATTAAAGCACTTGTAGCAATTCCCCACTCTTCAGCACCTAGAAGGGTAGCAATAGCTATATCTCGTCCTGTTCTAAGTTGTCCATCAGTTTGTAGTACTACTCTACCTCTTAGACCATTTTTAACTAAAGTTTGGTGAGTTTCAGCAAGTCCTAACTCCCAAGGAAGCCCTGCATGTTTAATAGAGGTTTGTGGAGATGCTCCTGTTCCTCCATCATATCCTGAAATTAATACCACATCAGAGTGAGCTTTGGCTACACCTGCTGCTATTGTTCCAACTCCCACTTCTGAAACCAATTTTGTATTAATTCTTGCATATTTATTACTATTTTTTAAATCATGGATTAACTGTTTTAAATCCTCAATACTATAAATATCATGATGAGGTGGAGGTGAAATTAATCCTACTTTTGGTGTTGAGTGTCTAGTTTTTCCAATAATCTTATCTACCTTATGAGCTGGTAGCTGTCCACCCTCACCGGGTTTTGCACCTTGTGCTAATTTTATCTGTATCTCTTCTGAATTTACTAAATAGTTTGCAGTTACTCCAAATCTACCTGATGCTACCTGTTTAATTTTAGAGTTTTTATTTGTTCCAAACCTAGAGGCATCTTCTCCACCCTCTCCTGTATTACTTTTTGCTCCAATACTATTCATTGCCATTGCTAAAGTCTCATGTGCCTCTTTAGAGATAGAGCCGTAACTCATAGCACCTGTAGCAAATCTAGTAATTATACTCTCAACAGACTCAACCTCATCAATAGGTATGGGTTGAATTTTTTTAAACTCTAATAGACCTCTTAGGGTTATAAAATCCTCATTAGGGTTATCTATAATTTTACTATACTCTTTAAATAGGTTAAAATCATTTAGTTTGGTTGATTGTTGAAGCAAAAATATAGTTTCAGCAGTTAATAGATGTTTTTGTCCTCTCTGTCTAAAGGCATACTCTCCACCAACACTTAAACCATTTGTCTCTATTATCTGTTTTGGATAGGCTACGCTATGGCAAAGAAGAGTCTCTTTTTCTATAGTATCTATATCAATCCCACCAACTCTTGATGGTGTCTTTTTAAAGTACCTATTAACTAATCCATCACTAAGCCCTACAGCTTCAAATATTTGAGCGCCTGTATATGAACGGATAGTAGAAATTCCCATTTTAGACATAATCTTATATATACCCTTACCAATGGCTTTAATATAGTTCTCTACTGCCTCTTCATAACTTAAATCTTCTCTAGTTAAGTTTCGTCTTCTCATATCTTCAATAGTCTCAAATGCTAAAAATGGATTAATTGCATTTGCACCATATCCAATAAGTGTAGCAAAGTGGTGTATCTCTCTAGCTTCTGCTGTCTCTATAACTAAACCACAACTTGTTCTTGTACCTTTTTCTATAAGGTGTTGATGTACTGCACTTGTGGCTAGAAGTGTTGGAATTGGAGCTAAATCCTCACTAACTCCTCTAGTAGATAAGATAATAACCTCATAACCACTCTCTACAGCACTACTTGCCTCTTCCATAACACTCTCAAGTGCTTTCTCCATAGCACCCTCTTTTTTAGCATTAAAGAGTATCTTAATAGTTTTTGCTTTAAAGTTAAATCTACTAACACCTCTTAGTTTCTCTAACTGAACATTAGTTAAAATTGGAGATGATAGTTTAATAAAGTTTCTATTCTCGTCAACCTCTTGAAATAGATTTCCTTGTGAACCAATATAAGAGGTTAAAGACATAACAGACTCTTCTCTTATCGGGTCTATTGGAGGGTTAGTAACTTGTGCAAATAGTTGATGGAAATAGTTATATAGATTAACTGATTTGTGAGATAAAACAGCCAAAGAGGCATCATTTCCCATAGAACCAGTGGCCTCATAGGCATCATTAGCCATAGGTGTTAAAATCGTTTTTAAATCCTCTATGGTATAGCCGTAACACTTCTGTCTTTGTAAAATTGTCTCATGATTTGGCTGTTTTACCTCTCTATTTAGTGGTAAATCATCTAAATTTATCTTTTGGTTCTTAATCCACTCCTCATAAGGGTAAGATGATGCTATTTGCTCTTTTATCTCCTCATCTGATATAATTCTACCATCTTCTAAATCGGCTACAAATATTTTACCTGGTTGCAATCTCCCTTTCATTACTATATCTTCACTAGGAAACTCTAAAGCCCCTTGTTCTGATGCCATAACTAAAATGTTATCTTTAGTTAGAGAGTATCTTGATGGTCTAAGTCCATTTCTATCAAGTGTAGCACCTACTATTTTCCCATCTGTAAATGCCACAGAAGCTGGACCGTCCCAAGGCTCCATAAATGTAGCATGATACTCATAAAATGCTTTTAACTCATCACCCATCTCATCATCTTTCCAAGCCTCTGGTATCATCATCATCATAACATGAGGCAAAGACCTACCAGCTAAAGTTAAAAGCTCCACTACATTATCTAAAATAGAGCTATCACTACCTTTTGCTTCATTTATTAAATATGGATAGATTTTATCTAACTCATCTTTTGTAAATAGTTTTGAACGAAGAAGTGAAGTTCTAGCTTTTATCCAATTAATATTTCCTCTAAGAGTATTTATCTCCCCATTATGAGCAATATATCTAAATGGTTGAGCTAGTGACCAAGATGGAAATGTATTGGTTGAAAACCTACTATGAACTAAAGCTATAGCTGATTTATAATCTTTATCTCCTAAATCTGGAAAGTATAGTGGAAGTTGATTTGTAATTAATTGACCTTTATAGGAGATAGTTTTATATGACATAGATGGCATATAGAAATATCCCGTACCTCTAATTGGTGATGCTGTAACTCTAGCTTGTGCATATTTTCGTATAACAAATAGTTTTCTCTCAAATGTTTCACTATCAATATCATCTGCTTTTTTTATAAATACATGTTTTATAATAGGCTCAGTTGCCTTTACACTATCACCCAATGAGTCATTAATAGAGGGTACTCTTCTCCACCCTAAACACTCTTGACCCATCTCATATATAGATTGTTCTACTATACTTTGGGTTTCACTATAGGCATCTGGGTCTCTAGGGATAAATACAACTCCAACACCATAAGAACCAAATTCGGGTAAATCAATTCCCACCTCTTTAGCTACTCTTCTCATAAATTTATCAGGCATTTGTGTTAAAACCCCTGCCCCATCACCTGCATTTTTTTCAGCTCCAACAGCTCCTCTATGTTCTAAATTTGCTAAAAGCTCTAACCCTTTTTCTAGTATATTATGAGATTTTTCACCCTTTAAATGGGCTACAAATCCAACACCACAAGCATCTTTTTCAAACTCTGGGTCATATAGACCCTCTTTACATGGATAGCACTTTAAATTCATATATTGTATTCTCCTCATATTAGATATGTATCTATTTGTTATAGTTATATATCTTATCACAATTAAATTATATTACGATAAATTTTAATAATTAATCAGATACAATGCTATATTAAAGGAGTTTTATTATGAATTTGTATCTACTATTTTTTCTATTAATTATAATTATTGGTTTAGTTGTAAGTTATATCTATTTTATGAAAGAAAAAAAAGCTATGCTTTTAGCAATAGAGAGAGGTATATGTCCTAAATGTCATAAACCAACTATAGAGATTATAGACCAAAGAAGTACAGGTTGTTCATCTCCTAGAATGGTAACTTTTGAGTGTAGAGAGTGTAAATATATAGATACATTTCATATAGATAGTAGAGGGTGTGGTGCAAAAAGAAATTAATCTTTTTGCTCTTTTTTATTAATTTTATCTCTAGGAATAAACTCTAAGATTGTAGCATTAATACAAAAGCGTTTTTTGCCCTCTGGTGCATCATTAAAAACATGTCCTAAATGAGCTCCACTTTTTTTAGCAATGACCTCTACTCTTTTTACTTTACTACTATTATCATCTTTTAAAATAGTTGCTCCATCTATTGGTTTATAGAAACTTAACCAACCTGAATTTGAATTAAATCTATCTTTACTATCAAATAGTGGCTCTCCTGATATTTTATCTACAAAAACACCATCTCCTACATCTTTAAACTTCTCATACTCTTTAGAAAATTTATTATCGGTATGGTTTTTAAATGCTACTTTAAACGCTTCACTCTTTAAACCTAGTTTATGAATAGCTAAAGCTTTATAGAATAGTTTCTCTTCCATATATCCTCTATAAGAGTAAACCTCTTTACCATCTCTTATTAAAATAATAGTTGGTGTTCCTTTTATTTTATTAAGTTTAAAACCTTTTCCCCTTATATCACTTCTATTTACCACTCTTAAAGGTATTGTTCCTTGATATTTACTTAGTACATCTTTTTCAAATTCTTTACAAAATTTACAATCTTTTGATTCTACTACTAAAACCTCTTTTCCTCCTAGTGGAGATATAACGGTTCTGTTTGTCTCTTGTTCAGCCATAAGTAGTAGGCTCATTGCTAAAAATAGTATGATTTTTCTCATATTTTTTCCTTTTTAAAATATAATTTGAAATTATACTATAGTTTATAAAAAAGATATGATATATTATCCACATTTTTCCAATTTTTTAGAAATCTCATTAATATTACCTGATTGTGTTAGTGTTTCACATGATGAACTCTTTTCACCGTTATCAACAAAGGCAATAGGTGTTGCTCCACTATCTTTTATAAGATTAATTACAAAATCATCACTATTTATTCTTTGAAATGGTTTTACATCAAATAGTGCAAATTTATAATCATTATCTAAATGTTCTAAAAACTCATCTTCAGAACTATACATATCGACTTTATATCCTAAATTATTTAAAACAGCAGAGTATATTTTAGCTGTTAATGCTGTCTCTTTATATAATATAATTTTAGACTGTTTATTACTATCAAGTCTATTTTGATTATCTAATGGAATAGAGTCTCTTATATCATTAATGGGAAAATACTCCTCTAATATACTAGTTAACTCTTCAACATTTATAGGTTTTTTTAAATATCTATCCATACCAGCAGATAGATATTTTTCTCTATCTCCTGTAATAACATTAGCAGTTAATGCAATAATAGGTATATGTTTTTTACTATTTTCCTTTTCCCACTCTAAAATATTTTGTGTAGCCTCAACACCACTCATAATTGGCATCTGTATATCCATAAATATTATATTATAAGAGTTCTCTTTTCGTAAATTAAACCCCTCTAAACCATTAGATGCAACTGTAACTGTAATACCAAAATTATTTAATATATTTTTAATTAATTTCTGATTTATAATATTATCTTCAACCACTAAAGCATCTATATTTTCAAATGCTTGATTTAAATTTCTATCATTTACTTTACTAATTTTCTGTTCTAATAATATATTATGCTCATCAACAAGTTTTAATGCTCGTAGCGTTTTACTATAGTTTAATGGTTTATATAATACTTTTGATAAATTCTCTTTAATTAGACAGTTACAACTCTCTATTTCAGCAGTACTTATAAGTACTACTTTTGTATCTAATTTACTAAGTTTAGATATTATTTTTTCCTCTTTAATATAGTGATGGTCAATAAATATAATATTAGGAAGAGATAAAGAGTCTGTATTTAATATAGTTTGATAGCTATATGTTTCAAATTTAGCACTCAAATACTCAATATATCGTTTAAGATTATTATCAATTTGTATATTACCTTCTAATATTATATACCCTACAGTTATATCTTTTAGATTAGGTTTTACTCTCTCTTCTAACCCTTCAGGTTTTTTCATATTTAATGAGAAGAAAAATGTTGCCCCATCATTCTCTTTACTCTCAACTTCCAATTTTCCACCCAGAAGTGATACAAATTTGCTAGATATAGTTAATCCTAAACCCGTTCCACCAAATTTTCTACTTGTAGAAGCATCTGCTTGTGAGAAAGCATCAAATATTTTACTCTTTTGTTCATCTGTTATACCAATTCCAGAGTCTGTAATAGAGAATTTTATAGTAACTAAATCTCCTATCTCTGAAATTTTTTCAATATTAACAGATATAGTACCATGCTTATCTGTAAATTTTACAGCGTTACTTAATAGATTAATAAGAATTTGAGAAATTTTTGTAGCATCTCCAATAAGCTCTAATGGTAGAGTTGGGTCTATAAATAGCTCTAAATTTATATTTTTTTGAGCAGATTTAGCTGAATATGAATCAATTGTAGCTTCAAATTTTTCTATTACATTAAATGGTATATTTTCAAACTCAATTTTACCAGATGATGCTTTAGAGAAGTCTAATATATCATTTACAATATTAATTAGATTATTTGAACTCTCTTCTATAATATTTAGAAACTCTTTTTGGTCTTCTTTTAAATCGGTCTTTTTTAAAATATTAGTAAATCCAATAATACCATTTAGTGGTGTACGAATTTCATGTGACATATTGGCTAAAAAATAATCTTTTGCACGACTTGGCTCTTTTATGGCATTTGCTAAAAATTTATATATCTCTATAATATCATTTTTTTTAAGAACTCTTTTTATCTCTTGTTTCTGCTTCTCATCAAGGTCTGACTCTATATCTTTTAAGGTATCAACTAAAATACGATTATTTTTAATATTATTTCTAAAAAGATAGATTAGTATAAATAGCAGTAGTAGATTAGCAATAGATATATATATTAAATTAAAAGTTCTACTTTTTAAATCCTCTTTTTGAATATTAAATCCATTTTTAATATTAAATAGTAATAACTCTTGTGCTTGTTTAACCTTAGTAACTTTTTTTCTGCTCTGTTTAATCCAATCTACTGCTGATATATGATACCTACCATCAACAGAACTCATAAATATTTTAGCTCTTAAATTATCTGTAATATGAGAAAAGTTTTTTGTATTCATTATTTTATGAAGTTTTGCTATAATAATAACATCGTCTAATTTAGTATAAAAATTTGGTATCATATCGCCTTTTATTAACTTATCCCACAAAGATAAATCATGCTCATTCATACTTCTTGAACTACTTAACATATATGATATAAATGCTATCTCCATATTTAAATTTTCTTTTAAGTTGTAAAGGTCTATATAGTAATAAAACTTACTATTATTTTTCATTGAGTTATCTTCACTCATATCTTTCAATAGTTTAATTAATGGTTTTGTTATTCGTAAAAAATAGTTTTCAAATATAATTCTTGTATAGTTACTATTTAATGCATCAACTTGGCTTCTTGTATAGTTTATAACTTTAAATATATCTTTTATCATAACTTTATTATGAGAAAGTTCTTTATTTTTAGAGATAAGTATAATCATCTCTTTTATATCTAAATCTACTAAATCTCTATATACTTTTAATTTTTCTAAATCATTTTTATTTCTACTTCCTAAATATATTGCACTATATAATTTTTCTTTATCTATTCTATCTATAGTTAAATCTATCTTCTCTATTAATTTAATATCATTTAGGCTATGTTCTCTATCTAAATATCCATAGTAGTTAATAACTAAATGATAAAATAGTATAAATGTTATAGATATAACAACTAAAATAACAAAAAGAAAAGAGATACTTTTACTATTTTTCATTTTCATAACATAATCCTTTTTATTGCTTCTGTTTATGATATAAGGCTATCTCTTTTATACTTTCTTCAAATTTAGTGGTTGAGACCAATATAAGATTTGGAATGGAGAGTTCTTTAACTTTATAGAAGAATTTTTTATGTTTAATCCAACTACTATTCATATTTTTTACCTCCATAAATACCGTTTTAGGATAGTTATAGCTATTTATCTCTTTTAGTATATCTTCAATTTTTGAAATTGCATAGACCATATTATTAAAATTAAGATTTTTATCAACACCTAATATATATGCCATATAGTATTTAGATATTTTCTGTAAAAGATACTCTATATCTTTAAGTGACATCAGTATCTGCTCTTCAGTAGAGAACTTATATCTATGTGAATTCTCAATAAAGTTTGCACCTTCTAAAAAACTTTCACTATAATCAAGCATTAAAATAGCTTTTTTTTTACTAACACTCTTATCAATTAATTTTTTAACATCGTTTTTATTATAGGTGAGGAAATCTAGGATATTTTTACTCTCTTTATTATTGGCAATTGTTTTTATATCTAGTATAGACTGTTCAAGCCGTTTAATATTTTCATAAAGTTGCTCTTTAATCTCTACTTTTTGTGGATTTTGATAAAGATATAGATACTCTTTAGTTATTTTCTGACCAAGGTATCTAATATTTTCTGAAGCCTCAATAATCTTAACATCACCTCTTGTAGAGGCTAAGGTGTAGATAGATAATAAAAACAGTATTAATAATATATTCAATAATCGTTTCATAATAGTACCTATTTTTTTATTTTTACATCAAATATTAAATTTTATATTTAAAAATTATATTTAAAATAATATTAAGTTTCCCTTATTATTTTTACTATGTTATAATGTTAAAAAAGAAAAAAGGTCTTTAATGGGATTAAAAGCAGATAGTTGGATACGAGAAAAATCGTTAAATGAGGAGATGATAACACCGTTTTGTGAAGCATTAGTAGGTGAAGGTGTTGTATCTTATGGACTTAGCTCTTATGGCTATGATATTAGGGTTAGTGATGAGTTTAAAATTTTTACAAATATAAATGCAGAGGTTGTTGACCCAAAAGATTTTAATAATAATAATGTAGTTGATTTTAAAGGTGATATTTGTATAGTTCCCCCAAACTCATTTGCACTTGCTAGAACTGTAGAGTATTTTAAAATGCCAAAAGATACATTAGCTATCTGTTTAGGTAAAAGTACCTATGCTAGATGTGGAATTATAGTAAATGTCACACCATTTGAGCCAGAATTTGAAGGTCATATAACCATAGAAATATCAAACACAACTCCACTTCCAGCTAAAATATATGCAAATGAGGGGATTGCACAGGTTCTATTTTTACAAGGAGATGAGCAGTGTGAGACAACTTATGGAGATAGAAAAGGTAAATATCAAAAACAAAAAGGTATAACTTTACCTAGAATTTTGGTATCTAATAGTTAAATAATTATAGAAAATATAGTAATTATAAACAAAAATAAATTTTATTTTGGATAAAGTTATATATTGGTTATTTTTATTAGACTACCAATATATAAAAAACAAGGAATATGAATGAACATAGATTTAACTCCAGAAGCACTACTTTTGCAATTAGGATACTCAAAAACAGAACACTCTATTCAACAGATGGAGAAGATTATTAATAACACTAATAAATTTGAAAAATTTTCAAATCATATACTATCACTTCATGATAATCTAGCTCCAATAAAAGGGTTTGTGGCTATGTCAAACTCCCAAGATAGTCTTAAAATTAAAGGAAGTCAAGATACATCAAATGAAGTATCTAAGGAGTTTCAAGAAAAAGTAGAAAAATGGGCTACAAAGTATAAAGTACAAATCAAAAAAGTATCAAATAAACCAACCTATTATATTCTTGGACAATAATATATATGCCACTTAGCACCCTTAATGAGGAGCAGTTAAGTGCTGCTACTGCACCAATGGGCAATAATTTAATTATTGCTAGTGCAGGAACTGGAAAAACCTCTACTATTGTTGGACGAATAGCAAACTTAATAAAAAGTGGGGTTGACCCATCTAAAATAGTTCTACTAACCTTTACAAATAAAGCCTCTGCTGAGATGTTAGAGAGAGTTGGAAGATATTTTCCCTCTAGCGTAGTAAGTCAAATCGAGTCTGGAACTTTTCATGCTGTAAGTTATAGATGGCTAAAAAAGATGAAAAAAGAGGTTATTTTAAAACAGCCAACTGAACTAAAAACTCTTTTTAGAAGTATATATGAAAAAAGACAATTTAAAAGATTAAACCATGACACAGAAGCTTTCTCTTCAACCTATCTTTATGAACAGTATAATCTATATCAAAACGCATCATTTGATGGTTTTGATATATGGTTTATAGAAAAATATCCTGAACATAGAGAGCTTATTGATATATATATGAATATTATAGATGAGTATGAAGAGACAAAAGATAAATTTGGTTTTGTATCATTTAATGATTTGCTTTTAAAAATGCGTCAATCTCTTTTAGAAGATAAAATTGATATTAATGAAGTTTTAGTTGATGAGTACCAAGATACAAACACTCTTCAAAATGCTTTAATAGATGCAATGAATGCTAAATCTCTATTTTGTGTAGGAGATTATGACCAAAGTATATACGCTTTTAATGGGGCAAATATAGAGAATATTGCCACCTTTCCAAAAAGATATAAAAATGCTAGTGTATTTACACTAAGTAAAAATTATCGCTCAACTGCCTCTATTTTATCACTTGCCAATAGAGTAATTGAGAAAAATGAGAGAATTTATCCTAAAAAATTGGAGGTTACAAAAAAGGGTAAAAATTATGCTCCTAGACTTATTGTATATAATGAACTATTTGACCAATACCAAGCCATAGCTAAAAATATTAAAAACTCATACACTCCAAATAGTCAAATAGCTGTTATATTTAGAAATAATGCTAGTGCTGATGGAGTGGAAGCTAGTTTAAGAGAGTTAGGAATTAGTAGTAAAAGAAAGGGTGGAAATAGTTTTTTTGAGGCTAAAGAGGTTAAATTTCTATTAGATACACTATCACTTATAGTAAATCCAAAAGATATGATGGCATTTATTCATATATTTGAATATGGACGAGGAATTGGAACAGCTTTAGCTAAAGAGATGTTTGAGTGTTTTATCTACTTTGGGGAGGGACACCTATTTACAGGAGTGTTATCTCCTAGAGTCTATACTTTACCTAAACTAAATCCTACTAAAAATATGCAGTTAGGTCTTTTTGATGATGATACACAGATAGGCTCAATGAGTAGATTTTCTGCTCTTCCTTTAAATGAGAAACTAAAATCAAATCCTATTTTAAAACACCCAAAAATTACATCTGATGGAGTACTATTTTTTAAAGAGTTCTATGACTTTTTACAATCAATTAGAGGTGTAAAACAGCCAAAAACTATGTTATTAAAACTTATAAATTCACCTTTATATGAAAATATAGTTCAAACGCTATCAAATCAAAGAGGAAAACTGAAATCTGGTGAGATAGATAGAGATAAAAAGGCTTTAGCAAAAGAGAGAATAGTAAGAAAAGCTAGACTTTTAAGTGATTTAGCATCACACTATAAAGAGATAAGAAGATTTGTAAATGCTATGGTATTAGGTGGAAATGAGTTAAGCGAAGGAGATGGAGTAAATCTTTTAACAGTTCATGCAAGTAAAGGTTTAGAGTTTAGCGAAGTTTATGTAACTGATTTAATGGACGGTCGTTTTCCAAATAGAAAACTAATGAGTAAAGGTGGAAGTTTAGAAGAGGAGAGAAGACTATTTTATGTAGCAGTTACTCGTGCAAAAGAGAGGTTATATCTCTCTTTTGCTAAGTCCGATAGAGTTAAAAAAATGGACTTTGAACCATCACCTTTTCTTTATGAAGCAGGATTATTAAAGAATTTAGATAAAATTAGATAAAAAATATAGGTTTTGATATATGAGAAAAATAGAACTAGCTCACTCTCCTGATGCTGATGATATATTTATGTATTATGCAATTAAATTTGGTTGGGTTGATACTAAAGATTATGAGTTTGAAAATATAGGTTTAGATATAGAGACACTAAATGTTGAGGCTCTAAAGGGGACTTATGATGTAACAGCTATTAGTTTTGGAGTCTATCCACTTATTAAAAATGAGTATGCACTTTTAAGAACAGCTGTTAGTTTTGGAGATGGTTATGGTCCAAAACTTATAAAACAAAAAGATAAAATGCTAAAACCAAATTTTAAAGTGGCACTATCAGGAAAATATACAACTAATGCTATGCTATTTAGACTATATTACCCTAATGCAAGACCTATATATATGGATTTTTTAGAGATAGAAGATGCTGTTATTAGTGGAAAAGCTGATGCAGGAGTACTTATTCATGAGTCTATTTTAGATTTTGACAGTAGTTTAGAAGTAGAAAAAGAGATATGGGATATTTGGGTTGAATTAGCAGGTGATTCTCTTCCTCTACCTCTAGGTGGTATGGCAATTAGGCGTTCAATTCCTCTTAATCGTGCTATAGAGATAGAAGATATTTTAATAGATGGTGTAGAGGTAGCTAATTCTAAAAAAGATGAACTTTGTAAAAGATTAGAAGATAATAAATTAGTAAGAATTTCAGATAAAATGCTAAATAAATATCTTGATATGTACGCCTCTAATGAGTCTATAGAACTATCATCTCTTCAATTAAAAGCATTAGATAGACTATATGAGTTAGGATATAATAAAGGAATTTTCTCTGAACCTATAAAAACCGAAGATTATCTTATTCCTAGAGAATATAAAGAGTTAAGATATAATTAGATTAAACTATAGATTAAAAGGTATTTTTTATGAAAAAACTTATGTTTATTATACTACTCTCTTTAACTCTTTTTGGTAAAAATAACCAATCATTTTTTTCTGCTGGGATTATTCATCAAAATATAGATAATTATGAGAATACACAAGCTCTACATCTATGTTATAGCTATATGAATTTTAGTAGATTTGGATTTGATATGGGTTATGCACAAAGTTTTTTTAAAAGTAAAAATAAGAAAACAAGAGAAGAGAGAAATTTTTCATCAGCCTATATTTTTCCAACATATCTAATTCCACTTAGTAGCTCTATGGCATTTAAAGCAAAAGCTGGATATACACAAAATCAAAGTGCAGATGATGGTTTAGGTTATGGGGTTGATATTATTTTTCAAGTAAATCAAAGAAGTGGATTTAGTTTAGGATTTCAAAAGATGAATAAAGAGATTAACTACTTTATGGTTAACACTATCTATAAATTCTAATATAATCTTTTTTAAACTAAATTAACACTAAATTAACACTACTTCTATATTATAAGCTTATAATTAATATAAAAGGAGTGAGAAGTATGAAAAAAACAGTCTGTCTATCATTAGTTTGTATTGGATTTTTAAGTGCATCAGAGCAGTTGGAGGATATTGATATAGTAGGAGAGACCACAAGTGAGATGGTTCAAAATGTTTATAGTGAGGAGATACAGAGTGCCGATTTAGCAGATGCCTTACAGAGAAATATTCCTAGCATATCAATAATAAGAAGAAGTGGAATTGCTAATGATATTATTTTAAGGGGTCAAAGTAGAGATAATATTAATGTAATTGTTGATGGTGCAAAGGTTTGTGGAGCGTGTGTTAATAGAATGGACCCACCAACATCTCATGTAGTTACAAGTATTATAGATGATGTAGAGGTAACAGAAGGTCCTTTTGATGTTGAAGATTTTGGAACTTTAAGTGGTGCAGTAAAAGTTACAACTCAAAAACCAACAAAAAATTTAAGTGGAGAGATAGGTACAAATATCGGTTCATTTGGATACCAAAAATTTTCAGGAACAATAAGTGGTGGAACAGATAAAGTTAGAGTACTTTTAACAGGTTCTACTGAAAAGGGTGAACAGTATAAAGATGGTGATGGGAATGATTTAGCTACTCAATTAGAAAACTATACAAAAGATAGAGGATTATCTGGATTTAACTACACTTCAAGATATAAAGATATGGACGCATTTGAAAAAAGTGTCATAATGGGTAAAATATTTATTGATATTACTGATAATCAGGAGTTAAGATTAAGTTATACAGCTAATAGAAGTGATGATATTCTATATCCATCAAGTAAAATGGATGCTATATATGATGATAGTGATATAATGAATTTAGAGTATAGTGCTGAAAATTTAGGAAAATTCTCTAAAAAATTAGATTTTCAACTATATAACTCTACAGTAGAA
The DNA here is from genome assembly GCA_027065385.1 of Campylobacteraceae bacterium. Taxonomy (GTDB): domain Bacteria; phylum Campylobacterota; class Campylobacteria; order Campylobacterales; family Sulfurovaceae; genus UBA1140. The sequence continues at coordinate 19,312 of JAMOOP010000009.1, forward strand.
CACCCAATGAGTACACAGTATCGTAATGTAGGACAAGATAAGTTTATGACTCATAAATTAACAACTGAAATGACAGGAATTAAACTAAAAAATAGTATTGATGCTTTTGATAGAGAGTTTACTTATGGAATTGATAGTAGCAAACGAAATTGGGACGGTCATTATTATATGACAATGATTAAAAAAGGTATAATAAAAGAGACAGGAACGAGTATTAATGATATTGATACAGATAATATTGGTCTCTTTATAAAGTGTAAAAGAGATATAGGAGATGTAAAGATTGCATGGGGTGCTAGATATGATGATACATCAATAGATACTAAATCTAAAACAGAAAAAGATAATGATTATAGCTCATTTTCTGCTAATATCTTTACAACATATAAATTAAACCAAGATGTAAATATATTTGGAGGAGTTGGAAAATCAAGCAGAGTACCAGATGCAAGAGAACTTTATAATACCAAATATGCAAAACAGACAGATGGAACACTAAAAAGAGTAGTTAATGGTAATCCAAATTTAAAACAGACAAAAAACTATGAAGTTGATTTAGGAGTGGAAAAATACTTCTCAAATGGAAAAATAAAAGTAAAAACATTCTACTCAAAACTAGAAGATTATATATATTATAATAGTAGTAAAATGATAAATAGTTTTGAAAATATTGATGCTCATATATATGGTGCTGAACTTAATGGAAACTATTTATTAACAGATACAGTAAGTTTTGATACAGGATTAGCCTATAAAAAAGGGTATAAAGACAGCCAACCACAAGGACAGAAAGATAAAAACTTAGCAAATATATCACCAATAAAACTAAATGCTTCACTAAATTATGATTACGACGACCAAGGATTTATTCAACTATCGCTTATTTCAGCTGGAAAATGGGAAGATATTGATAGTGAAAATGGAGAACAAAAACTTGATGGATACACTATTTTAAATCTAAAAACAAGTAGAGAGTTTAATAACGGTGTTGTACTAACAGCAGGAGTTGATAATATATTAGATGAGACTTATGCTATAACAAATACATATAAAGATTTAATATTAATGACAGACAATAGTGATACTATGCTTATTAATGAGATGGGAAGATACCTATATCTTAATGCCAAATATAAATTTTAATAGAGGATAAAAGATGAAAATAAAAATATTTATAGTCTCTTTACTATTATCAATATTGGTAATAGTAGGTTGTTCAAACAACCAAGCAAAACCAAAAGTAGAAGATAGCGTAGTACTTTTACAAACAGGTAAAAATAAAAACCACTGTATTATATGTGGTATGAAATTGGATATGTTCTATAAAACAAATCACGCTTCAACTGTAAATGGAAAAGCTAGACAATACTGTTCAATTCACTGTTTAGCCGAAGATAAAAGTATTAAAAAGAGTAATGTAAAAGATATAAAAGTAGTAGCATTAGATACGCTAAAATTTATACCTGTAGAAGATGCTACCTATGTAGTAGGAAGTGATATGAAAGGTACTATGAGTAATATTAGTAAATATGCCTTTAGTGGTAGAATGAGTGCTAGAAGATTTGCACAAAAACATCAAGGTAGAGTTATGAATTTCGAAAAAGCTTATGAGTATGCTTTAAAGGATTTTTAGGTTTTGAACTTAGGTAATGTTTTAAGGAGGTTTAAGAATGGTGCGGATGAGAGGACTCGAACCTCCACGCCGTGAAGCACTAGATCCTAAGTCTAGCGTGTATACCAATTTCACCACATCCGCATAACATTAAAAAAGTAGTGGTACACCCGTCAGGATTCGAACCTGAGACCGCCCGCTTAGAAGGCGGGTGCTCTATCCAGCTGAGCTACGAGTGCATAAATATAATAATTAAATCAAAATGGTACGCCAGAGAGGACTCGAACCCCTAACCCTCAGATCCGAAGTCTGATGCTCTATCCAGTTGAGCCACTAGCGCTTCTTCATTTTAGGTTGCTACCTCATCAATAATGGGGTAGGCGACGGGACTCGAACCCGCGACAACCAGTGCCACAAACTGGCGCTCTACCAACTGAACTACGCCTACCATCAAATCTTTGATTTAACTATTCTATTTTAAATATCTAAATGGTCGGAGTGAAAGGACTCGAACCTTCGACCCCCTGGTCCCAAACCAGGTGCGCTACCAGACTGCGCTACACTCCGAAATCACCTCTATTAAGACAACTCTGTCTTAAAAAGGAATGCAATTATAGTCAAAAAATATTAAGATGTCAAGAGTTTTTTTAAAAAAATTAAAAATTTACTCTAATTGAGTATCTCTTATCTTTAAGACTTCGGAAATAGAGCCATTTTCATTTCTATATAGATATACAATTCCCTCATCATATCCATAGTAAATATCACTTATAACACCACTATTACTAATACAATGAACTTTTATAACATTATAAAACTCCATATCTTTAGTTCTAAAATTTTCAAAAAAGTCATCTATAGTACATAAACGAATTGAAGGTGATTGAAATACATTTTTATCTCCAACATAAACTAATCGTTTAATCTCAACTCTATCTCCATTTGGCTCTTCTTCTAATATTTTATCTGAATATGGAATTAGAGTTGTTTTATCTTCTCCACTAACTCTCTCTACTGTACCAGAAGAGAATACTTTTACAGTTTCTGTAAAAAAGTCTGTCTCTTTTCCATTTTCATAAGCTATATAATTAACATCTATACTTCTATCTGGTGTCATATATAACCACATATCTAAAGGATTTTTTTCATAACCAGTACCACCACAACCAATAAATAAAATAATAATAGATAATAATTTTAATACTTTCATAATAAATCCTTTTCTTCATATAATAACATATTTAAGTGTCGAAAAAGTTACCTTCTTCTATAAGATAGTGCTTCTAATATATGTTTTTTCTCAATTAAATTAGAATTATCTAAATCTGCTATAGTTCTAGCTACTTTTTTAATACTAACTAGAGTTCTATGAGAGAGACCAAATCTTTCAATAGCAGAAAATAGTATATTTTCGGCATCTAAAGATAATTTACAAAACTTATCTATCTCATTATCTTTTAGTTTTCCATTAAGGCTATTTTGACCTCTCTTTTTTTGAAATATAAATGCACTATTTACCATTTTTTTCATCTCTTTTGAGGTTATATCTTGTCTATCTGTTGCACTAATCTCTTGCATTACTACAAAAATATCAATACGGTCTAAAAATGGTTCAGATAATCTATTTTTATATCTTTTTATCTCTCTTTGGCTACATCTACACTCTTTTCTTTTAGATAGTAAATTTCCACAAGGGCATGGGTTCATGGCTGATACAAACATAATATCAGCTTCATACTCTACTTTTGAGTTTACCCTTGATATATTTACTTTTCTATCTTGAAGTGGCTCTCTTAGTGCTTCTAATATATTTTTGGGAAAGTGTGGAAGTTCATCAAAAAATAGTATTCCATTATGAGCTAATGCAACTTCTCCAATTCTAGCTCTAAATGAGCCACCACCAAAAATAGAAGCACTTGTTGCTGTATGGTGAGGTGAACGAAGAGGTCTTTTAGCTTTAAAATCTGGAACTACTCCATCTAAAAATTGATGTTTTGCAATAGATAACATCTCCTCTTCTAAAAGAGGTGGCAAAATATCTCTTAATCTTTTTGCTATCATACTCTTTCCACAACCAGGGTTTCCTTCCATTATAAAGTTGTGCATTCCAGCAGATGCTATAAGTGAAGCTCTTTTTGCTACACTTTGCCCTTTTACATCATAAAAATCACTATCTATTGAGTTATCATAATAGTATTTTTGCCCATTAATAGTTAAAATATCTGCTTTATAATTAAATTTTTCTACTGTTGCATCAAAAGATTTCTGCTTAAACAGTTCTATAGCCTCATTTAGCGTATCGACTGCTATAAAATCAACTCCTGCAATGTGGCTAAGATGCTCCATTGCCATTTTAGGAACTATTGCCCTTTTTAGTAACCCTTGCTCTTTTAAAGATAGAATAATAGGAAATAGGGTTGAGCTTGATTTTACTTTTCCATCTAATCCCAATTCTCCAAAAACAAAAAGCCCCTCCTCTTCAATTTTATCTTTATATAAAGCAACTAAAAGTGCCATAGATAAATCAAAATGTGTTCCATTTTTTCTTATATCACTAGGACTTAGATTTATAGTTATTTTAAGTGGTGGGAATTTAAAATCATTGGTTAAAAGTGCCGATTTTGACCTCTCTTTTGCCTCTTGAATATCACTACTAACTAATCCTACAATAGAAAAAGCAGGTAACCCTTTATTAAAAGTAGCCTCCACTTCAATAATCTTAGCACTCAATCCATTAAGTGTTGCACAAGTTAAATGGTTCACAATACGCTTATCTGATTTTGGTGGAAGTTTACCACTATTATTTTTTTGACTCATAGTAGTATTTTAACATAAAAAATTAAATTTTTATTAAGATATAAAAGTATTTATTTTAACTCTGTAGAAGTAATAAAGTTAATATAAAATAACACTAAAAGAGGTCAAAAATTACTATAAGTTTTTTTATATTCTCACCTATTCTTTAGTGATAAAGCCCATAAAATAATGCTTTGAAAGCACTATTTTTTTTCTTTTTTTCACGATTAGAACACATTTTCATAATATACTTTGAACATGAAAGATATAATTTTTTCCTTTTTTTATTATTTTTCTTTCATACTTTTAAAATTAATATAGCTTTTACCTCATATTTTTATTTATGCCCAAAACCGATTAGGTACAGTAAAAGCTATCCTTTTTAATTAATATATAATTTCAGAATTTCCATAAAGATTATTAACTTTATCTTGTAATTCTTCTATTACCTTTTTCTTTTTAAGCATATTTCTTATATTCTCTTTTGACTCTTTAAATGATAGTTTACCAGCTTTTTTCTTATTTAAAAGATATACTACATGATACCCATATTTAGTTTTTACAGGTGTAGAGATAAGTGTCTTAGATTTTGCTTTATATGAAATATTAAAAAGATTAGGTGGTGTCATTCCTTCTCCAAACCAACCCATATAACCATTTTGTTTATGCTCTCTTGCTATTTTAATAAAATCTCTATCTAAATTGGAAGATTTTTTTAACTCTCTTATAATATTTTTTGCCTCTTGTTTTGTTTTTACAATAATATTTGCTATTTCTATAGAGTTTGGATAGTTAAATTTATCTTGATTATTATTATAAAAATTCTTAACTTCCCTATCACTAACTTTTACTTTTTGTAGCTCTTTTTGTTGATATAACATTAATGCTATTGAGCCTTTTATATTTCTAATTTGTGCTTTAGTTAGATTTTTTCCTGAAGCTTTTTTATACTCTTTTTGTGCTAGTTTTTTCTGTTTTTCAAAAACCTCTTTAAATTGGGGGTCTTTTACTAAATTGCTTTTTAAGAGTTCAGCATGAATTAGCTCCTCTTTAATAAGCCGTTCCATAAGATTAGCTCTCTTTTCGTCATCTAGTCTCTCATACCCTTTTGGAATAATAGAGTCATCAATCTTATGACCATTGACTGTTACTAGTGTTTTTCCAAAAAGTAGAGAACTACTTAATATTAAAATAAATATAAATAGCTGTTTTTTCATATTTTTCCTTTTAAATAAAATTAATTTTAGCATAAGTTGGTTAATCAATGGTTTCTGCTATAAATGTTTTTGTAACTTTTCCACCAAATTTATATATTCCATCTTCTAAACTCACATATAACTCATCACCAGAGCGAGGAAAAACTTTTACCATACTATCTAAAAGCCCCTCTTTATGACATCTTACAAAACATGCCACCATTCCAGTACCACATGCCAAAGTTTCATCTTCTACACCTCTTTCATAGGTTCTTACATATAGGGTGTCTTTCTGGGGTTTACAGATATTAACATTACAATTATATTTTTCTCTTAATCTTCTAGCCTCATCTATATCAAAATTATCTATATTATCTCTAATTGCTACTAAATGAGGAACACCTGTATCTATAAGCCACCAGTTTTCACCGTTCTCTTGAAATTTAGTCTCTATAATTTTAGGAGGTATCATATCACTTACCACATATAATCCATTAATCGTAGCTCGAATAACTCCTGCACCTGTTAAAAATTCGGCTACTCCATTTTTAGATATTCCTTTTTCATGAGCAAAGTGAGCTACAGCCCTAGAGGCATTTCCACACATACTAGCTACACTTCCATCAGAGTTATAAAACTCCCACTCAAAGTCATAATCTTTATGAGGAACAAGTACAACAAGTCCATCAGCACCCACTCCATTTTGTCTATGACAAAGTTTTTTTGCTAATGCTCTTCTATCTTTTTTCTCTTTTGATATAAATAGAAGAAAATCATTTCCATTGGCTGAATATTTTGTTAAAGTCATAATTTGCCTTTTTTAGTTGGAATTATATATAGATTTGCTTTCCTAAAATTTAAATGCTAAAATTTCACAAATTTATAAAAAAGAGTGCTAGATGGATAAAAACAGAGAGTTTGAAGAGTTAATACGAAAAGTATTAGAGCAATTAGGAGAAGACCCAACAAGAGAAGGGCTAATTAAAACACCATCTCGTGTAGCTAAATCATTGCAATTTTTAACAGAGGGTTATAGCCAGGACCCAAAAGAGATATTAAATCAAGCTCTATTTACAAGTAGTAATGATGAGATGGTTGTAGTAAGAGATATAGAATTTTATTCTATGTGTGAACATCATATTTTACCTATTATAGGAAGAGTTCATGTAGCATATATTCCTGATGGTAAAGTAGTAGGATTATCTAAAATACCTAGAATAGTTAATGTTTTTGCTAGAAGATTACAAATTCAAGAGCAGATGACAGAACAGATAGCAGATGCTATATTAGAGACTATTAAACCAAAAGGTGTAGCTGTAGTAGTTCATGCAAGACACATGTGTATGGAGATGAGAGGAGTTCAAAAAATAAACTCTACAACAGTAAGTTCTGCACTTAGAGGACTATTTAAAAGCGACCAAAGAACAAGAACCGAGTTTTATAATATAATTAATACTCCTGCTCCTTCTAATTTTTAGAAGGAGAATTATTTAATAGAATATTACAATCTATATTTGTAATATTATTATCTTGTGATATAGTAATAGAGTTAAATAGTATTTTAACTTTAACTCTTTTATTACTATAGATATACTCCATTTTATTTTTTGAAATTGTATTATATCTATTTTTTGTTTTAGTATCTAAAGAGTTTATAAAATTGGTTAGGTCTATATTAAGAATTAATTCTTTATCTTTTTTTATCTCTAAATTACTATTTTTAACTTTTATATTTATATTTATATTTTTATCTATCTTCTCTTTTATAAAATATGTATCATAATTAAATTTTATTAACCAGTTGTAATCTTTAATATTAATAATTTTTCTATCTTTTGATATATGGAAAAATCTATCTCTATTTTTCTTTAAACTGTAAATATTGCCTAATCCTAACTCTTTTGTAGCAAATATAGGAAAATAGCCCTTCTTTTGATATTTTTCTATAATATTAGGCATAATAGTTTTTAAACTCTCTATTCCATGTTTTGAGTATAAATAATCTATAGTGTTATAGATATTTTTTTTCTTCTTTATATCTATATTTGTAAGATTATTATCTTCTAACATCTTTTGTAATCTTATAATTTGATTATTTTTACTTACATTTGTAGCACTATATTTACCAAATTGTGAACCAATAAGTAATAGTGTTAGTGTTACAAATAGCCACTTATAACTAGCCTCTTTTCTAAATATAAAATATATTGACATTAAAACAAGCCAAGCACCAAATAGTGCAATAAAATATCTACTCTCTGTAAAACCATACTCCTCTACTCTTATCCATATTGACATACCTAACATAAAGGTTTGAAATAGTATAGCAGTCCATATTGTTCTTTTAAATTTAATATTCTCTTTATCCCATAAAGGAGTCCAAAATAGATATGTTGTAATTGCTATAACTGAAAATATTATAGAAATCCAAGCTACAATTCCAACAGGCCACTGCATAGTTATTAAAATTTTTGCACTATATGTAAAGAGAATAATAAAATATCCTATAGTAAGAGATGTTAATATATATTTTGTAAAAATAACTTCTGCTTTTGTATAAGTTCTAACTTGAAGTAAAAGTATATATTTTGGTATTTGGGCTAAAAAAAGATTAACTCCATATATACCAAATATAATAATTGCAAGCTGAGCATATCTTTTACCATCTATATGAACATTAAAAAGTTTTTCTATAGAGTATAGAGCTAATACAATCCCTATATATAGTAAAAAAGAGAAAAAGATTGTAGCAACAAGTGCTAAAATTAGATTTTGTGTCCACTCCCAAATATTTTTATTACTAATTTTTACAAAAAGAAATGGAGCCCAAAGGAATATTAAAAAAGTTGCTAATATTAAAATAGTGTGTCTAAATATAATATTATTCTCCATATTTATATTATGAGGTAATATATAGTAGTATCCAACCAATAATCCAACTCCTAAAAGAGTCATAAAAAAGTTTGACCAAAAAAGACGAAGTGCAGGAAATAAAACAACTCCTAATGATGCAACAAAAGCTACCTTAATAGCAATAGTTACTATTTCATTCTCTTGATTAGTATAACCTAACTCAATTAAACTTATAAGTATAATTGTTACTAAAAAAGCTGATAGACTAGCCATAGGAAATCGTTTTAATGAATTAATTATATTTTGAGATAAATCATCAACTCTTTCAAGATTAAAAATCATTTCTTATCCTTTTTAAATAAATTTCTGTGCGAGTACCCTTTGTTCTATTATTATCTTTAGAAGAGAACTCTTTTCCATAACCTATAGAGTATATAAATCTTGCATTACATCTTCTCTTTATATAATTAGATATAGTATCAGAGCGTTTTTGTGTTAAAAGTCTATTATAGCTTCTTGAACGATTATTATCACTATAGGAGGCAATTTTAATAACTATATTATTATCTATCTGTTTTATAGTTGATATTATGCTATTTAAAGTTTGATTACTCTCCTTAGTTAAATTATAACTATTACTAAAAAAAATAATAGGTTTTTTTAGTAAAATAGTGTTTATCTCTTTTTGTATTTGTGGCAAAGTTTTTTTTATAACCTCTACTCTATCTACCTCTTTATGTATAGGTATAGGTGTTGGAGTATCTACTATTTTATTAAAATTTTTAAAGGAAAAAGTATCTTTTTTATTGATTAAAATACATAATAGAATTAAAAGTAGAGTTGTAAAAAAGAGTGTTAAAAATATATATTTTGGCTTCATTGTTTTCCTATTCTCAAAAATTATTAAATTAAGTTTTTTTATATTTTACCATAAAAACAATTTTCAATATATTTAATTTTAATAAATTTTAAAAAAACTTATGAATAAGTAATAAAAACATAATAAAACATAAAAATAAAATTTTTCTATTTTAGTGAAATCACTATTTTATGGGATTGAGATAAGTTTCAAAAAAGTATCTTAATAAAACTTTAAATAAAAAATATAATTATTAAGTTAAGTTTTTATTTAAATGTTATAAAATTACAGTTATACTTATTGATAGAACTAACAAAAATAGTTAGATTTTGAAATAGGTGGTATTCATAGGTATCATAAGATAAAAACAGAATAATAATGAGAGGACAAATAAGATGAAAATTAGTGTAATTGGCATAGAGCAAAATGAATTAATTAGTGGTAAAAATCTAGCAGAAATGGGGAATGAAGTTATATATGTTTGTAAAGATTATGAGCATGTAAATAATATTAAAAAGGGTTATTACACTCATAGTGAAAAGGAGATATTAGAAAAGATAAAAAGAAAAAACAGTATTGACTTTACAGCCGATTTAAGAGAGGCATTAGATGGGGCTAATATGTGTTTTATATCAGAGAGTAATAAATATGATGTATTTAATATATTGGCAAATGCAAAAGAGGTTGGTGCTAATATGAGTAATCATACATTTGTTGTTGACCGTTCAGAATTACCTATAAATAGAAGAGAACAGATAAAGGAGACTATTCAGAGTGAACTAAATAAAAGAGCCTCAAATTTAACTTTTGAAGTAATCTCTGACCCAAGGTTTTTAAGAGCCTAAATAGTAAAAAACTTTTTTTGTGCATAAAAATTTAAATTTTATAATATAATATCAAAAAAAATGGGCAAAAAGAGTTTTAATGATTTCTAAATTAATAATCAAATTTATTCCTTCACTTCTATACAGTATAGTTTTTTTAGGACTTTTTTATTGGCAATTTATATCAGCTTATAGTTTTATTATTAACTATTTTATGCAATATAAACTATTTATACTTTATGGATATATATTTATATATCTTTTTGGAATACAGATAGTATCAACAACTGTTATTAATCTACTTAATAATTATCTAATTAAAAAAGCAAGTTTTGTGGTTATTACAATAGCTACTATACTTATCTTTTATATTTTATCTTTTCATGATTTTTATCATGTTATAGAGTATTTTATAAAATACCCACTACCATCTAATTCTATTATGGGAATGGTTTTCTTTATAATATTATCTTTAGGATATAGTCTATATAGCATAATAGTACTATTTTTTAGAGATAATATTCCACTCACTCACATACTAATTTTTCTTATATTAGGGTTACTTTATAGTAGTGGATTTATCTATTACTACTTAAAATAGGAGAACTATTTTGAAAGGAGAACTCTATTATCTATATTTTCTATTGCGTTGGTTAATTTTAATAGTTTTAATTTTATCTATAGGTGGACTTTTTATTATTGAAAAGCCTTATATTCCATTAAAATTAGTAGCCGAACCTCTTAAAAAAGAGGGTATTACATATAAAAGTATAGAAGGTGGATTAATATCAGGATTTACTCTAAAAGGTTTTAATTATAAAAATAAAATAGAGGCTAAAGAGGTTAAATTAAAAGTTAGATGGGAAGAGCTAGAGAATAGAGTTTTATATATAGATAATATTCAATTAGATAATATTTATATTGATAAAGATTATTTAGCATCTCTAATAGATAGCAATAATAGTGAAGACAAAGAGAATAATAGCTCTTTACCTTTTGATAAAATTATTATTAATAACTCTAATATATCTCTAAAAAATATTATATATAAAGATTATAATATAAAATATGCTTCTTTAAAAATTAAAAATTTTACTACAAATATAAAAAATAAATATAAAGGTAATATAAAACTAACTCTTGATAGTAATATTACTAAAGCAGATATTAATGCTTCTATTAATAATGATTTTATAAAACTTTTAGGAGATATTGAGTTAAATAAAAAGTTTTTAGCACCTTATCTAATAGATAGCAATATTACTCTATTAGATAATCCAAAATTTATAATAAATGGTAGTGGCAATTTAGAAAATATTAAATACCATTTAATAACTAACTGTTTAAATATTAAAAGAGGTCAATACACTATTAATAGTAAAAAATTAATACTGCAAGGAGACTATAGAGATAAACGGTATATAGATTTAAAAATAGATACTATATTAAATGGTAATATGGGAAATTTAAAATTAAATGGTAGTAGTTCATTTGATTTAGATGATTTAAATAGAACTCTAAAATATAATGCCACTTTAAATAGTTCTATAAATAGAGAGTTCTTATCACCTTTAGTAGATAAAAATATAATTTTTGAAAAAGACCCAAATATAAAATTAAAAGCTATAGGTAGTTTAAGAGAGGTTAAATATGATTTAGATATTAATAGTTTAAAAGTAAAAAATAATATATATAAAATTAATAGTAAAAAGCTAATAGTTAAAGGGGTTTATAATATAGATAAAAACTATTTAGATAATAAACTTAGTACTATATTAGATAGTAATCTAGCCTATTTAAAATTAAATGGAGATACTACATTAGATTTAGATGATATAAATAGAACTCTTAAATTGAAACTAAATGCTAATCTTACACCAAATAGAGAGTTTATAGAGTCTAAAATTAGTGAGCAAAATATATCTATAAAAAGGCTCTCTACTATTAATTTAGATTTAAAAGGAAATTTAAAAAAGAGTCTATTTAGTATAGATTTTAAAAATTTAAAAGTTAAAAAAGATAATATTAATTTAAATATCTTATCTTCTAAAATAAAAGGTGATAGTAATATTTTAAAAGGAGATATAAACTTAAATCTACTAACATCTTTTAACTCAAACTTAGCTAATGGAAATATAGAAAATAAGATGAAATTAAATTTTTATAATTTAAATAAGACTCTAAAATATAATGTAAAAATAAAATTAGATGCAAAAGCTAAATATCTAAATAGTCTATTAAAAGATGAAAATATAACTGTTATTAATAGTCCTAAAATAAATATTAAACTAAATGGTGGATTAGAAAAAGCTACTTTTAAAACCTACTCTAATATAAGCTTTTTAAAAAATAAAAAGCGTTCAGATATGAAATTAATAACAACACCAATTACTATTGATATTAATAAACACTATATAAATGGTAGTTTAACTTTAGTAAATAAATCTCAAAATATGGGATTTTCTTTAAATAGTAAATTTAATGGAGACTATACAAAACCAAAAGAGTTAAAAACATCTACTAGAGCTTCTATTAAAAACTTTAATGATTTTGGTGTAAATTTAAATCCATTAACGCCTCTTAATTTAAAAATAGTAAATAGTAAAAATGGAGCATATTTAAAATTAAACTCTAAAAGAGTAAATCTTAATATAAAAACAGAAGATTATGACCATATTACATTTAATATAAAAACTAGAAATCTATATCTATATAAAATAATTCAACTTCCAGTTGAGCTATATCATAAATTTATAAAGCTTGATTTAAAAGGTGATGCTCTACTTTCTAAAAAATATTTTAATATAAATGGATATATCTACTCTAATAAAAAATTTGAGGCTAAAATAGATGCAAAAAATAGTAAATTGGGTCTAAATGCTTTAATAGATACCCAGTATCTAAAAATGGTAGCAAAAGGGAATATAGATAAAAAAGATATAAAAATAGATATTAAAACAGACTCTATAAAGAATTTACAAAAAGAGATAAATAAATTATATCCATTTAATATAGCTAAAGTTGATGGAGCAATGGATACAAATATAAAAGTAAAAGGTAAAAAAGCTTGGCTTAATATCTCATCTTCTAAAATAGAACTAAATGGATTTAATATAGAAGATATTGATATTGATGCTAAATATAATAAAGATTTAATTACTATCAATAGATTTAATCTAAAAACTACAGGATTTAAAGATAAAAAACTTAATAAAAATATACACCTAAATAGAAAAGGGACAATATATTTAGGAGAGAGACGAGATATATTAATAGATATGCTTCCTAATATTTTAATAGTAGCCAAAGGGGATAGAGAAAACTTTAATGGAAGAGTAGTAATTAGAAAATTACCATTAGGACACCCTGATTATGGTAGTATGTTTTTAAGTTCAAATATAAATTATAATCAAACTAGAGAGAAAAAAAGAATAACAGGAAATATAGATATAAAAAAGATGAAACTATTTTATGAAGCAAAATTTTTAGATGTTGATTATGACCCAGATGTAGTTATTGTTACTAAAAAATCTAAAAAGTTAAAAGAAAAATTAGATAGTGACTCTTTTTTACAAGATACATATATAGATATAAATATAAATGCAAAACAGGCAAATTATAAAACTCCTGATATTGACCTAGGTTTTGATATTAAACTTGATATAAATAAAAATTTTGGAAAACCAATAGCATTAATAGGAAGGGTTGAAGATATAAATGGACGGTTTGACCAAGTACCAAAAAGATTTAAAATTCAAAACTCAACTATAGTTTTTGATGGAGGAGAGGATATTAATCCACTATTAGATATAAATGTAGAGTATGAACTACCACAAGTACTTATTAAAATATCAATAGGTGGATATGCTAAAAGACCAAAAATAGAGTTTACTTCAGAACCACCAATGCCTAAAAAAGATATTATGTCCTATCTACTTTTAGGTGTATCAACTGCCAATCTAACCAATGGTGAAGGCTCTTTAGGACGAGAAGCAGAGCTATTTATATTAAATCAAGCAGCTAGAGATTTTGCTTATGATTTTGATTTAGATAGACTATTTATTAAAGATGATGGAACAGGAGAGGGGTATATTATTGAAGTAGGTAAAAAAGTTACAAAAAGAGATATGGTAATTATTGAAAGTTCTCAAACTGGAAATAGCTATATAGTAGAGCATGATTTTAGTAGAAATATTAAACTAAGAGTTGGGCAACATCAAAAAGAACACCCATCTCAAAGTATTGACCTATTTTTTAGAAAGAAGTTTAAATAATAACTCGTTTTAAATTAGTAGATAATTGTGTAAGAATTTCATAAGAGATAGTACCTAACTGTTTACTAGCATTTTCTGCATTATTAAATATGCACACCTCTTTACTACTACTTTCTAAAGATATATAGTCCATAGAGACACGACCTAAAATTGGTAACCCTTCTGCTGTAATAAATGGTTTAAAACTATTTGACCTTATCCACCCATCACCATAACCTAAATCATAAGTTGATACTACCATATCTCTTAAAGCTATAAAATCTCCACCATAACCTACTCTTTGACCCTTTTTAAGTTCTCTTGTCGATACTCTTTTAGCATATAGAGATAGAACTGGTTTTAATTTTATAGAGTTATATATATTTGGTAATTCATTATATCCATAAGCTCCAATTCCTAAACGAATTAAATCTTCGTTTTTACAATTTAAACGAAGAGCCGAGGCTGAATTATATGAGTGAAATCTAATATTTTTAAATCCAAAAGCTTTAACTCTTCTCTTTACTAACTCAAATCTTTTATTCTGCCAAAATAGTTCACTACTTAACTCATCTGCTGAACGATTATGAGTCATAACACCTATTAGATTTAGACCTTTTTTCTTTATTAGACTAAGTGCGTTTTCTAAACTCTCTTCACTTATACCATTTCGGTGCATTCCTGTATCTACTTTTAATTCAACCCTAGAGCCTTTTTGAGCATTTTGAATATCATCTAAACTATTTAATGCAAAGGAGCATCTATTATCAACTATAGCTCTATCTCCTAAAATTAATATATCTTGGAAATACTCTTTTACTCTTTTAGCTTCACTAAAATTACGAACTACAGCTTTTGTTAAACCAAACTCAAAAGATAGTTTAGCCATTAAGTCTAATCCATGCCCATAGGCATTATCTTTTAGAACAATAGCTATTTTATCTTTTGAGCCTAATTTCAGTGCAAATTGATTAAGATTATAAAAAAAGTTTTTTTTATCTATTTTTATATATGCCATTATTCTCAATATCTTTAAATACTTGCATATAATAATTTACATCTTGATAACCAACCATAGTTTTAATAATTTTTCCTGTTTTGGAGTCTAAAATAAATACACTTGGAACTCCTGTTATACCTATATTACTAGGATAGAAATCTTTATTTCTATCTACTATAACACTTACATAATTTTCTTCTAATTTATTAATTATTTTTTTATCTTGAAAAACTATATCAATTAGTTTTTCACACCATGGGCAGAACTGTTCAGTTACTAATAGAAATATATATTTGTTTTCGCTTTTTGCTTGTATTAAAGCCTTATCATAATCTCTTTGAAATTCATAAAAATCACTCTCTTGATTTTCATTAGTTACTATAATGGAAGAGTTGTTACTCTCTATAATTTGTTGGTTTGAAGATATAATATTATAACCTTCAACTTTATAAATTGAAGATATATTATCTTCAGCCTGTATAAATAGTGTTATATATATAATAAACATTAATTTTTTCAAAATAGCTCCTTATATTTAATATATACTATCATAACTAAAAAAGATGTATAATTTGATTTAAATATAAAATATTAGGGATAGATATGAGATATTTACCAGCAGAATGGTACAAACAAAGAGCAATCTTAATGGCATTTCCACATGAAAACACAGATTGGGCAGATGATTTAACAGCCTCTTTAACACCTTTTATTAGAATAGCACAAGCTATAGCTTACGCTACACCTGTATATGTTTTATGTGATAATAAAGATAAAATATCTTCTATGTTTTGTTCAACAAGAAATATGAGTTTTATAGAGATACCAACTAATGATACATGGACTAGAGACTATGGATATATATCTATTATTGAAGATGGTAAAGTTAAATTACTAGATTTTAAATTTAATGGTTGGGGTGAAAAATTTGAAGCATCTTTAGATAATAGCGTAAATAGAATTTTACATAAGAAAGGTTATTTAGGAACTACACCAATAGAGAGTATAGATTTTGTATTAGAAGGTGGTTCAATAGATAGTAATGGAGAGGGAACAATACTTACTACTACTAAATGTCTATGTAATTCAAATAGAAATGGAGGTTTAACTAAAGATGAGGTTGAAAAAAGATTAAATAAATATTTAGGAGTAGAAAGAATTTTATGGTTAGATTATGGTTATTTAGCAGGAGATGATACAGATAGTCATATTGATACATTAGCAAGGTTTGTTTCAAAAGATACTATAGTTTATATTCAATGTTTAGACAAGGACGATGAACATTATATAGAGTTAAAAAAAATGGAAGCACAAATTAAAACATTTAGAACTTCTGAAAACAAACCTTATAATGTAGTCCCCCTACCAATGCCAACAGCGAAGTTTGATAAAGACGGTAACCGTTTACCTGCTACCTATATTAATTTTTTAATAACTGATAAAGCATTAATATATCCGACATATTCTGTTAAAGAGGATAAAATCGCTCATAACATCTTTAATACAATTTTTTCAAAAAAAGAGATAATCCCTGTAGAGAGTAGCAGACTGATTATTCAAGGGGGAAGTCTGCACTGTTCTACAATGCAAATTATATAATACTAAGTATTAAAATTAGTTTAAAAATGTTATTTTTTTTCCACCAAAATTTTGTGTCCAATAAATTCCATACTCACTATCAGGATTAACAACAATAGATATTCCAACTTCTTGATAGTCGGGGTTCATAATATTTGCACAATGTTTAGGACTATTTAGAAGAGCTTTCATAACCTCTTCTACACTACTTTGTCCTCCTGCTATATTCTCACCTACTATATGATAATTAACATAGCCATTTGCCTCTATTCTCTCAAAAAATAGACTTTTTTTATCAAGATTACTCCCTGTAATATCATATTTTGTACCAGAACCTAAATGGTCAAATGTATTACTATATGCTAAATCACTACTATGTTCATAAGCCGAAGCGTATAAATCTTCATTCCAAATTAAAGGTTGGCTAGGTGCTATTAACCCTAATCCATTATGACAATCTCTAGGCTCACTTCTAGCCTTATTTATAGCACTAAGAAGTTCTGATTTAAAAGGTTTATTAAAATTTATTAAATCTTTATTTGAAGTTGTAGCAGTTTGTTGCTCTCCACACCCAATAAAAGTTGCTACTACTAAAATAAATAAAATATTTTTAAACATAATAAATCCTTTTTTGTTATTTTTCTATTAAAAGTATAACCAAAAAAAACTTAAAATATTATTTAACATAAAAAAATAATTGAAAATATTTATTTAGAATAAAAGAATGTTTTAAATTTAAGCCATAAAAGTCCTAAGTATTCATGCCAAGCCTGTTCAGTTATAAATAGATATTTTCCTTTTGGAGTATGTAAAAAAATATCAAATCCACCTCTTGCTTTAAAATCAGTAGGAGCTGGGATTGGATTTAATCCATACTTTTTAAATAAAATCATAGCTCTTGGCATTTGATAGGCTGAAGTTACAACAATAAAGGGTTTATCTTTTAATCTGCTCTTTATAGCAATAACCTCCTCTTCAGTATCTTTGGGTTTAATTTGCATTAATATATCATCTTTTTTAACTCCAACTTTTTCTAAAAATTTAGCTGTAGCTATAGCACCTGATGAGCTACTTATAGATGGGTAACCTGATGTTATAATTTTTGAGTTGGAAATAGCATTATATAATCGTAAAGCCTCCCAACCTCTATACTCTTTATCTCCACCTAAAAGTAAAATATATTTAATATCTTTTGGAATTTTATTTAATTTAGGATATTGACTCTCTAAAGGCTTTATAATAAAAGTAGCAAAAGGTAAAGATGATACTAAAAAAATCCATAATAGACTAATAGTTAAAAATATTTTAGCTCTTTTTATATTTTTTTTACTAAAGTACCATAAACTAACTACTCCTAATATTAAACCAATAGATAAAGGCATAAATATGGCAGATATTACTTTTTTTAAAATAAATCCAAATCCTAAACTCATTTTAATCTGCTCTCTAACCCTAATTTTACCTCATAAACCTCATCACATATAGAAGCTAGTTTTTGTCCTATAATACCTGTTAAATCAATAAATCTTCTACTCTCTTTATCTAATGGGCTTACTCCATTATTTACACTATTTAAAACAAATACAATATTTGCATCTATTTTACCTATATCTTTTATTTCGGCTAATAGTTCATTTTCTTTTTTATCTATAGAGTTTAATATCCACATAGAGATACAATCTATTAAATAGGTCTCCCCCTCTTTTATGCAATTTACTAAATTAAAACTCTCTTCAATAGTAGTAAATCTATCCTCTCTCTCTTTTTTATGTTTTAATACTCTATCTAACATCTCACTATCACCATAACTACTATTATAAGTAGCTATATAATAGGGTTTTCTGTTTTTAGCTAAATTTAATGCTTTTTTTTCTGCTAAGTTACTTTTACCAGATTTTTGTCCTCCATAATATAGTACTTTTAACATTAATTATCTCTTTTTTCCTTTATATCTTCGTTTTCTTTTTAGTTTTATATCTGTATTGTAGGTAGTAATAAGGGAGTCTCCCATAATAACAAGAGTTACTCCCCCTTTATCTAATATCTTTAAAATAATAGAACGAGACTTATTTAAATTTTTTATATGTAAAATATTTCTTAATCGTTTTGCTCTTCTTTGATAGGTGTCTAATCTTATTAAAATTTTTTTACATCTTTTCTTATTTAGAATTACCTTATCTTTTCTAACAACACCATATATTAAAACCATCTCTAGTAACTCTTTATGAATACCTCTTTGAGACATCTTCTCTTTAATATGCCGTGTCAATATTACCATTGATGTTCCATTTAATTTTTAAAGATAGTACCTAAATATATTTAATGATTAGATAATAAAGGTTACTTAACTTAAGAATGTTTCAACTTTATTGGTAATAGTTTTTTTATCAAGCCCATTTAACACACCATAACATAAAGCTCCACCAGCTCCAACCCCCTCTTTTGCTTCACCATCATCATATAGTTTTAGAGCAGGGTGAGAGCTTAAAGAGAAATCAAAATCAACAAAATAGCCATTAATAGGAAAATCTAACATCTCTAAAAGTGCTTTAATATCACTATTTTTATCTTCTGCTACCCATTTAGTCGTACATAGTGCTAAGTTAGAGCTATCCATCTCTCCACCCATATATTTTAATATACTATTTACTATAAGTAAAACTCCTGCCATCTGTGTACCACCTGCTAAAATTACTTTTAGGCGACCATTTAAACCTAATATAAATCCTGCATTAAAAATTAGCATATTATCAGAAACAGAGCCTAATATATCAAATAGGTCACTCTTATCTTTAATATTAGATAGGGCTTTTTCTATAGTCTCTTCTCTTATGTTGTTTGGAACATTTTTAAAACTACTACTAAAAAACTCTTTTGCATCATATCCTAAAGCTAAAGCTGTTGTATTTGCTGTTGTTGTTCCACTTGGAACTGACTCACCCAATATTATATAATCACTCTTACACTCATAACTCTGTCCAAAAGCTACACCCTTTTGAAAAACGGCTTCTGCATCAATATTAGCCCCCACATCAATAGAGCCACTAGGTTTAATATTAAAGTTATGTTGAGTAAAATAGTTTAACTTTGGAGTAACCTCTAACCCTAAATTAAGAAGTTCAATAGATTTAAATGGTCTAAGCAGATGCACACCTCTACTCATTAGTGCAGGAGTTGGAACACCTTTTGGAGTTTCTGCAATATTTTCTAAACATCTAACCTCACCAACACAGACAAATTCGGCATCAAGTGTAGGTGTTAGATGGATTAGATTTGGAATTCCAGCTTGTGTAATACCTTTTATATTAATAGTTGCTGTATTACTTAAAGCCAACATAAAAGTGGCACTCTTACCTCTTAAAGACTCTATAAAATCTATATTTCCTATAATTGTTTTTATCATATTTCTACCTTTTTAAATAATGAAATTATATCACTTTTAACTTCTCTATAACTTTTGCTATAATTCGTCTAATTATTTTATTAAGGATTAAACAATGGGACAAACCATTACAGAGAAAATCTTTTCAGAACATGCAGGGCGTAAAGTTAAAGCAGGAGAGATTGTTAGAGTTGATATTGATATGATTATAGGTAATGATATTACAACACCTATTTCTATACGAGCATTTGAAGAGAGTGGAGCTAGTAATCTAGCAAGAGCTGATAACTTCTGTATTGTTATGGACCACTATATTCCTGCTAAAGATATAGCAAGTGCTAATCAAGCAAAAATTTCAAGAGATTTCGCATATAAACATAATTTAAAGCACTTTTTTGATGAAAAAGATATGGGAATTGAACATGCACTTCTTCCTGAAAAGGGCTTAGTAATACCAGGTGATGTTATTATTGGTGCAGACTCTCACACATGTACACACGGAGCATTAGGTGCATTTAGTACAGGAATGGGAAGTACTGATATATCTTTTGGAATGATAACTGGTGGAAATTGGTTTAAAGTGCCTGAAACCATTAAAGTGGAACTTATTGGAAAACCTGCTAAACATATATATGGAAAAGATATTATTTTAGAGTTAATTCGTCAAATTGGTGTTGATGGGGCTTTATATAAAGCTATTGAGTTTACAGGTGATGGTGTAGCACATCTTGGAATGGCTGATAGATTTTCTATTGCCAATATGGTAATAGAGGCTGGGGCAAAAAATGGTATATTTGCAGTTGACGAAGTGACAGAAGAGTATTTAAAAGAGAGAGAAGTGGCAAATGGTGGATTAAGAGACAAACCTAAAATTCACTACTCTGATAGTGATGCTAAGTATTGCCAAACTATTACTATAGATATAGCAAATCTTTCACCAGTTATCGCTTACCCTTTCTTACCATCAAATGGGAAAAGCATAGAGAAAGCTGTAGAAGATGATTTAAAAATAGACCAAGTAATGATAGGAAGTTGTACTAATGGTAGAATTGAAGACCTTAGAATTGCATCTGAAATTATGAAAGGTAAAAGAGTAGCAAGACACACAAGAATGATAGTAACACCAGCAACTCAAAAAATTTTTCTTCAAGCTCAAAAAGAGGGTTTAATGGATATTTTAATAGAAGCAGGAGCAGTTGTTAGTAATCCAACTTGTGGTGCATGTTTAGGTGGATATATGGGAATTTTAGGAGATGGTGAAAGATGTGTAGCTACAACTAACCGTAACTTTGTAGGAAGAATGGGTGCTAGAACATCAGAGATATATCTAGCAAACTCTGCAGTAGCTGCAGCTTCAGCGATTGCTGGAAAGATTGTTGACCCTAGAGATTTATAGAAAAGAATATAGAAGCTAAATATAAAAGCATTATATTTAGCTTCTACTATATTAAATTAACTATTTTTTTAATTTAAAAAATCTGTTATTTTATTAAAAAACCTCTCAAATCCTTTAAATCTATGGTTACCACCCTCTTCTAAGACCAATTTTACACCATTATAAAACTCTTTTGCTACTCTATAATCAATAACCTCATCACCTGTTTGTAAAAAAAGAAAGTAGTTATTTAACTTTAAATCTTTTTGATTTATTTTAAAACTTTTTAACATCTCTAAATGCTCTTCTGTCCATAAAAACTTCTCTCCACTATCTTTAATATTTTCTCCTAAATACTTTTTAGTTGTATTATAGGGTTTAACTGATGGGTTAATTAGTACTGTTTTTAAGTTATATTTTTCAGATAAATAGGTAGCATAAAATCCACCTAAAGAACTAGCAATAATTCCTGTAATATTTTTACTTTTAATTATATCTTCTAACTCTGCAATAGCCTCTGTTGGTACTGTTGAGTGGTCAGAGATAAATAGGTCATTTTTAAAGTGGGATTTTAAATGTTTAGCTTTAAATGAGTTTGGGGTTGTTCTAAATCCATGAATATATAGTATCAATAAATTCCTTTGTTATTTTTTGTGTTGAAATTATATCATAAAAAGACTAAATAAGAGTAATATAGTCTGATTAGTTTTAGATAAATATTTTTAAATAAAGCAACCTAATATAACAAATATTATGTAATAATATGATAAATATTAAAAAGGTCAAACTATGAAAAAGATACTCTATATACTGCTTATTCTAACTATATTTATAAATGCCCAAAGCTACCAAGCACATTGGCAAGAGATTAAAAAACTAGATAAAAAAAATCTGCCCAAAAGTGCATTAAAAGAGGTAGAACTTATTTATACAAAAGCCACTAGTGAAAAAAATGATATAGAGGCTTTAAGAGCTATAGTTAAAAAGATAGAATATATAAAAAGATTAGAAGAGAAAGGGTTAAAAAAGGCTATTTTATTTGTAGAAGAGGAGTTAAAAAAACCTTATCAAAATAGTATTAAACTTATATTAAAATCTATTTTGGCTCAAATGTATAGAGAGTATCAGCAGTATTATGGATATAGTAATAGGACACCAATTAAAGATAATAATAGTACAGATATAGAGAGTTGGAGTGCAGATAAATTTATAGAAAAAGCAGATAATTTATATTGGAACTCTTTAGACAATGAGAGTAAATATATATCTGTAGAAAAATATAAAGATATTTTAACAGAGGCTAAAAATACAGAAGAGTTAAGACCTACTCTATACGATTTACTAGCTTTTAGAGCTTTAATAAATTTTAATTCAGATTACACATTTAATGACCCTACTCTATTTTCTAATATATCAACTTTTATTAACTATCCACTCTATGATTTAGATAAAAATTCAGATAAATATAGGTCTCTATTTATATATCAAAATCTTTTAAAGCTTCATAAAGAGAGTGGAAATATTAAAGCCTTAAATAGTATAAATCTTGAAAGATTAAGATTTATAAATGAACATTTTAAAAATTTAAATAGCAATTACTATATAGAAGCATTAAAAGAGATAAAAGATAATAATAGAGAGGCACTATTTTATTTAGCATCTTTATATCAAAACAGTAATAATTATAATAAAGCTTTAATGTATGCTAAGGAGGGTATAGAGAGTGGAGATAAATATATTATACCAATTTGTCAAAATATAATAAATGATATTACTAGAAAAATAGCTAATATTGAAATAGAAGAGGTTAATTTACCTAATGAAAATATTTTATCTAAAGTCTCATATAGAAATATAGATAAACTATATATTAAAGTGATTAAATTAACTTCTAAGGAAGAAGATGAACTTCTAT
Organism: Campylobacteraceae bacterium; assembly: GCA_027065385.1. Classification (GTDB taxonomy): domain Bacteria; phylum Campylobacterota; class Campylobacteria; order Campylobacterales; family Sulfurovaceae; genus UBA1140. The sequence continues at coordinate 42,955 of JAMOOP010000009.1, forward strand.
CTTTAACTAATAATAAGAACAGTTATATATCTTCTCTAAAAAGCTTTAAAAATTTCGAGATTGATTTACCAAAAGCAGATGATTATAGAAGACATATTACAGAAGCATCTTTTGGTAGTTATGATATAGGAAGTTATATATTTATTATCTCTAAAAGCAGAGATTTTTCAGATAAATTACAATATCAAAAAATTCATATATCTAATATATCTTATCTATATAGAGGTTCAAAATTTATAACTATTAATAGATTAACAGGAGAACCATTAGAGGGAGTTAGTGTTAAATTTTATAAACAGAAATATATTAAATCAACCCATAGATATAAAAATATATTTTTAGGAGAAAAGATAAGTGATAAAAATGGATTTGTATCAACAAATGGTATAGAGAGTATATTTTTTGCAAAGTTTCAAAAGGGTAAAGACAGACTTATTTTTAATGATAGATTTAATAGTAGAGTTAATCCCAAAAACCATTGGGTAAGAGATAGTGTTACTTTTTTTACAGATAGAGCAATATATCGTCCATCTCAAAAAATATATTTTAAAGGTATAGCTATTAGTAAAAGTAACTATAAAGCCCCTAAAATATTAGCTAATAGAGATATAACTGTATCTCTATTTAATACTAATAATCAAAAAGTGGAGACAAAAAAGTTTAAAACAGATGAATTTGGAAGCTTTTATGGCTCATTTACAGCTCCAAAATCTGGAAGAATGGGGAGAATGCGTATATCTAGCATAGGTATAAATGGTAGTACAGTAATTAGAGTTGAAGAGTATAAAAGAGCAAAATTTGAGGTAGATTTTAAACCAATTAAGGGTGAATATAGTTTAGGTGATGAGGTAACCATAAAAGGAAAAGCAAAAGCTTTTAGTGGTTATGGATTGGCTAATGCTAAAGTTCATTATAATATTAGACAAATTGTTAATTTTCCTTGGTTATGTTGGGGTGTTGAAAGACCAAATTTTAGACCTCATATTATAAATAGTGGAGATATAAAAACCAATAAAAATGGAGAGTTTACAATTAAATTTGATACAACTCTTCAAAACTCAAAATGGCTAAATAGATATAAACCAACTATTACTTATGAGATAAGTGCAGATGTAACAAGCCCTACAGGAGAGACACAGAGTGGAACTAGAAATATTACTATTGGGTATGTATCTATTAATGCTGATATAGTAGTAGATAGTGAAATTGATATTAATAGAGATATTAATATAACTCTAAAGACAACTAATCTAAATGGAGATTTCCAACCACTAAAAGGTAAAATTGTGGTTGAGATGGTTGACTTACCTAAAAAACATTTTAGAAAAAGATATTGGTCAACTAAAAATATAGATAAACCTCTATACTCAAAAGAGGAGTTTGAGAGACTATTTAAAGATTATAGATACTATAAAGATAGTAATAAAGAGAAGATATTAGGTGTTAAAACTATATTTTTTGATACAGCTAACTCCAAAATAGTAAATTTAGATAAATTAAAAGAGGGGAAATATCTGATAAATCTATATACAAAAGATAAAAATGGAGTTGAGGTTAAAAAAGATAAATATATAACTGTATATGATTTAAATAGTAAAAATATTCCAAACGGAGATGATTTTTGGTTTAAGTTAGATAAAAAAGTATATAAACCAAATGGTAAAGCCTTACTTACTTTTAAAAGTGTAGAGCCTAATAGATATGTGCTTTTAGGATTAGAGAGAGATGGAAAGATAAAAGAGGAGTGGATAAGAGTAGATAGATTAGCTAAAAAGTTAATAGATATTAGAAAAAAAGATTTGGGTAATATTCTATATCAAATTGCTACTATAAAAGATAATAGGGAGCATATCTATCATGGTGTTATATCTGTTCCATGGAGTGAAAAATTAAATATTAAACTTATAACATTTAGAGATAAATTAAAACCCAATAGTAAAGAGCAGTGGAAGATTAAAATTAGTGGAGAGGATAAAAATAGAGTAGTAGCACAGATGGTAGCTACCATGTATGACGCATCTTTAGATAAAATGGTAAAATCTAATTTCTATCCTCCATATAATCTTTTCCCTTACAATAATAAACTCTATAATATGCTATATAGTAAATATTTTAATAAAACTACAGAACGCTACTCATGGCAAAAAAGATATATATCTCCTATTAGAAGAGAGTTTTATAATATTAAAGGTTTTAGACCATTAGAAGATGGTTTAGGAGGTGATATTGGAGAAGTTGTTGCTTTTGAGTCTGCACCTATGCCTGTTGCCTCTCTTGCTGTAGCAAGAGTTAGAGGTGTAGCACCAGAGGGTAGTTATCAAGACTCTTATGCTCAACCACCATCTAATAATATAGAGCCTAAAAAACCTATTCATATTCGTAAAAATCTAAAAGAGACTATGTTTTTTAAACCAAATCTTCAAACAGATGAGAATGGAGATATTATTATAGATTTTAAAACTAATGATAGTTTAACTAAATGGAACTTTTTAGCCTTTGTTCACAATAAAAAGCTTCAAAATGCAATAATAAAAAGAGAGGTCATAACCCAAAAAGAGTTAATGGTTACAACAAATCTTCCAAGATTTTTTAGAGAGGGAGATAAGATAATGCTCTCTGAAAACATAGTAAACTTAAGCAATAAAGATTTAGAAGGAGAGTGTGAATTAAAACTAACCAATCCAATAAATGGTTGGAATATTTACGGTAATCATAAATTTATAAAACCTTTTAAATTAAAAAAAGGTGAAAGTACTACTATTTCTTTTTATATAAAAATACCATCTGTAAATATAGTCCCAGCCATAAAACACACATTTATAGCAAGAACTAAAACACATACAGATGCAGAACAGGTAGTAAAACCTATACTTAGTAATAGAGAGTTTATAACAGAGAGTAAAGCTTTATGGCTTAAAGGGAAAGAGAGTAAATCATTTACTTTAAAATCTCTAAAAGATAATAACTCCCAAACTCTTAAAAACTATAGATTAACTTTAGAGTTTACATCAAATCCAATATGGTATGCTATTACCTCTATGCCGTATCTTATGAAATATCCTCATGAGTGTAATGAACAACTATTTAGTAGATTTTTCTCAAATGCAGTAGCCTCTAAACTATTAAATAGTAATCTAAAGATAAAAGAGGTGTTTGATAATCTAAGAGATAAGGGAGAGTTAAAAAGTAAATTAAATCTAAACCAAGAGTTAAAATCAGCTATGATAGAGGATACTCCATGGCTAATAGAGGCTCAAAATAAAGAGCAACAGATGAAAAATATGGCTCTACTTTTTGATTTAAATAAAATGGCACAAGAGGAAAAAGAGGCATTAACTAAACTCTTTGATAAACAAAATAGTGATGGTGGCTGGGCATGGTTTAGTGGAGGGCAATCTAGTTGGTATATAACCCAATATATATTAGAGGGTTTCTATAAACTAAATCGTTTAGGTGTAAAGATAGATAAAGAGTATAAAAATATATATAAAGCTACACGATTTATAGATAAAGAGATGTTACGAGAGTATAATTATCTATTAAAAGAAGCAGAAAAAGGTTCTATTAAATTAGAAGATAACCATTTGGCTAACTTAATAGTTCAATACCTATATGTAAGAAAAATGCACCATGTTCCATTTACAAAAGAGGTATCTAAAGCCTATAACTACTATATATCACAAGCTAAAGAGTATGCTGTAACAAAGAGTCTATATGAACAAGGATTATTAGCTTTAACTTTAAATAGAAATGGCAATAGAAAAGAGGCATTGGATATATTAAAATCTATAAAAGAGAACTCTCTATCTAATAAAGAGATGGGAATATATTTTAAGAGTAAATGGGGATATAGATGGTATCAAATGCCAATAGAGACACAATCTTTAATGATAGAGGTTTTTACAGAGATAACAGATGATAGAGACTTTATAGAGGGATTAAAAATATCGTTACTTAAAAATAAGCAAACCACACATTGGAAAACAACAAAAGCTACACTAAATGCTATATATGCTCTACTTTTAAAAAATAGTTCATTAGATAATACTAAATTAGTAGATATATCATTTAATAGTAAAATAGATTATAAACCAATAATCCAAAAGGCAAAAAGAGAGGCTCAAAAAGGTACAGGATATTTTAAAGCATCTTTTACCAATTTCAATAAATCAATGGCAACAGTTAAAGTAAGCAACCCAAATAATCATATAGTTTGGGGTGGATTATATTGGCAATATTTTGAAAATTTAGATAAGATTAAAAGTTTTAAAGAGACACCAATAAGCGTAGAGAAAGAGCTATTTATAAAATCTTCAAATCAACTTCTACCAATATCTTATAACTCTCTAAAAGTAGGAGATAAAATTATAGTAAAATTAAAAATAAAATCCAATAGAGATATGGAGTTTATTATGTTAAAAGATGGCAGAGCATCAGCATTTGAACCAATTAATATAGTTAGTCAATATAAGTGGCAAGATAGATTAGGATATTATGAGAGTACAAAAGATAGTGCAACATACTTCTTTTTTGATTATATTCCAAAAGGAACTTATATTTTTGAATATCTATTAGTTGTAACACATAAAGGTGAATTTAGTAGTGCAGTAGCTACTATAGAGAGTATGTATGCACCTGAATTTAGAGGACATAGCCAAGGAGTAAAGGTGAAAATAAAATGAAAAGAGTAATAGCAACATTAATTTTAACAACTATAATATTATTAGCTTATGATTTTGGAGATATTCCACAAGTAAGAGTTAAAGATATAAAAATAGATAGAGCTATGATGTTAATGATAGGCAAAACTCACTGTATATGGTGTGGAAGTATGGCTCCTCAACTTAAAGAGATAAAAGAGGAGTTTCCAAAAACTATTATTTATTATATAAATTCAGATAAAGAACCTCTTTGGGCAATAAATCATAATATAGTAGAGTTACCTGTACAGATATTTTATAATAAAGATGGTAAAGAGATAGGCAGACATATAGGATATATAGGAAAAGATAATCTATTAGAACTTCTTAAAGAGTCTGGTGTTCTAGCCGAGTAGATGCTAATACTTTGCTAATACTTTTTTAGTATAATCCTTTTATTAAAAAAAAATAAAGGATTAGATATGAGAAAAATAACACTAGGTTCAATAGTTACAGCAACACTACTTTTAGTTGGTTGTGGAGGGGGAGGTAGTTCATCTACTCCAACAAATAATTTAGCAGATAATACTAACAGTGGAAATACAACTCCTTCAGAGATTAGTAAAAAAATTGGTAGAGGTTATTATGTTGATTCAGCAGTTGAAGGTGTAGATTATAATTGTGGAAATCAAAGTGGAGTTACAGATGAAAATGGAACATTTTTATTTGAAGATGGTAAAAATTGTGAGTTTCATTTAGGGGATATAAAATTAAGAGATATTAATGCCTCTAATTTAGAAGATAATATTACTATTATTGAAGATAATATTACTGTAGCAAAACTTCTACAAACCATTGATAAAGATGGAAATGCAACAAATGGTATTCAAATATTAGAAGATACAGCAGATATTATAAAAGAGAGTAATATTGATACTATTCCAACAGAAGATGCTCTTTTAGATACAATTAGAGAAAATATAAAAGCAAAACATCAAGATGAATATAATGGTACAGTTATTACAACAGAAGAAGCTAAAGCACATATTGAACATACACAAACACTATTAGAAGAAGAGGGAAGAAGAACTCAACACTCTCCACATAGAGTAAATATAACTAATTCAAATGAAGATAATGGAACTCATAATAGTATAAGAGAAGAGAACAATGAAACTAATCACAATGAAATTCAAAATAGTATGGAAGAGGGAAGAGAAAATTCAATAAATCAAGGAATACATGAAAACCAAAGTGAAAATGCTGGAAATAGTGCTTCAAGTATTATAAATCAAGGTCAAGAGCATGGAAGTAATTCTTCTTTAAATCCTATAAGTGGAAGTATGCAAGGTAATTCATCTAATTCTACTTCAAATGATAATAATGGAAATAAAAACTCTTCAAATAATAGTTCATCAAATTCAAATGAAAATGGAAGTCAAGAAAGCTCTTCACACTCATCAAATAATAGTTTCTTTTCAAACCCTATGAACAATAATAATACAGAAAATAGTTCAGACAATAATAATAGTTCATCTAATTCTGATTCAGATAATAATGAAGATAATAAAGAATCTTCAAATAATAGTTCATCAAATTCAAATGAAAATGGAAGTCAAGAAAGCTCTTCACACTCATCAAATAATAGTTTCTTTTCAAACCCTATGAACAATAATAATACAGAAAATAGTTCAAACAATAATAATAATAATTTATCAAATTCAGATAATAGTGGAGATAATGAAAGCTCTTCAAATAATAGTTCATCAAATTCAGATGATAATGGAGATAATGAAAGCTCTTCAAATAACAATTCATCAAATTCAGATGATAGTGGAGATAATGAAGGCTCTTCAAATAGTAGTTCATCAAATTCAGATGATGGTGGAAATAGTGGAAGCTCTTCTAGTGGTTCATCTAATAGCTCATCAAGCTCAAATGGAAATGGAGGTTCACATACACCTTTTAGTATGAGATAATAATAATATATAATAAATCTTCATTTTTTAATATGAAGATTTAATTATACTTCTTGTTAAAAATATGTTAAAATATCTAAAAAAAGGTAGTTATTTTGGATAAAATCCTTCCTGCATATAATGACCCTCTATTTAGTATTTTAATTATTACTATACTCATATTAGTTGTTGCTACTGTATCATATCTTATGGGAAACTATAAAGAGGATATGCAACGCAAAAATTTAAAGACTTTTTTAGGTAAAATAAAATTAGATGAGTGTACACTAGATATTGATAAGTTACCTTTTGAAACAACTCTAATTACACCTCTCTCTCTTCTTGCTAAAACTTTTAGTACACAAGGGGAGTACCAAAAATCTATAAGTATATATCTATATCTAATTGATAATATTCAAATATTTGCACAAAAAGAGTATCTACTTGAAGGTTTAGGCGAGACCTATTTAAAGGCTGGTTTTTTAAAACGCTCAGAGTCTCTATTTTTAGAGATATTGAGAAAACACCCTAGAAATAAAACCGTTTTATACTATTTAGAGATTGTATATGAACTTCTTAATGAGTATAATAAGGCAAAAGAGACACTTATACCACTTCAAGTTATGGGAGAGAACACCTCATCTATTGAAGCTCATTTAAAACTTTCAACTCTTTTAAAAGATAAAACTCTAAAAGAGAAATATAAGGTAGAAAAGTTAAAAAAAATTATAAAAAAAGGTTCATATAGAAGAGTTATTCAAGAACTTTTTAGATTGGATAACCAGAGTGCATGGAGACTTTTAGAGACAAATAAAATTCACTCAATCCTTGATATTTTATGGTTCTTACCCTCTTCAAACCTCAATTTTGATATAATCTTATCGAGTAAAATACTTCATAGTATCTATATTGCAAAAGGTCTTCTACCTTTAAATGATAACATTCCTAAAAGTGGTATATTTGCTATTGATGCTATAAACTCTGCACAAAAAGGTGGAAGTTTTGACTTAGATTTAAATTTTAGTTACGGTTGTAATCAATGTAAACAACATTTTCCCATTGCATTTGAGCGATGTCCTAAATGTTACGCTATAGACTCTATACAGGTTAAAGAGAGTATTGGTAAAAAAAGAGCTAATACAGGTTTTTCTCTACTTTAAAGAGAAATTTAAAACATATAAAAGGGAAAGAAATGAGTAAATTTAAAGCTTTAGAAGATGCTTTAAACTATAATTTTAAACAAGATAACCTCATCACCGAAGCACTTACTCACAAGAGTTATAAGAAACCTTATAATAATGAGAGATTAGAGTTCTTAGGTGATGCTGTTCTTGATTTAATAGTGGGAGAGTATCTTTTTAAAAAGTTTCCAAAAGAGGACGAGGGGTTACTATCTAAAATTCGTGCTTCACTTGTAAATGAAAAAGGGTTTACAAAACTAGCACTTAATATAAATTTGGGTGACTCTATTTTTATATCTTTAGCAGAAGAGAATAATGGAGGAAGGACAAAGCCCTCTTTACTGTCTAACGCATTTGAAGCTGTAATTGGAGCTATATATTTAGAGAGTGGATTAGAGGTTACATCTAAAATAGCTATTGATTTAATAGAGAAGAGTTATAAAAGCATAGATTTAAACTCACTATCAAAAGATTTTAAAACAACTCTTCAAGAGTTAACACAAGCTGATTTTGGAGAGACTCCAAACTATAAGATGGTAAGAGCTTTTGGTCCAGACCATAAAAAAGAGTTTGAAATAGCAGTTGAGTTACAAAATAGAATTATAGCTTCGGCAATAGGAAGAAGTAAAAAAGAGGCTCAACAAAGAGCAGCCGAAATTGCACTTAAAAAGCTTCGAGGAGAAAATATTGAATAGATTTGGAGAGAGATTTACCATTACAACATTTGGTGAGTCACATGGAAAAGCCTTAGGGTGTATAGTTGATGGTGTTCCTGCAGGGTTAAAAATAGATGAGGAGTTTATTCAGAGTGAATTAGATAGAAGAAAACCGGGGAAAAGTAAATTAGAAACTGCTAGAAAAGAAGATGATAAAGTCGAGATACTATCTGGTACATTTGAAGGAGTAAGCACAGGAACTCCTATTATGATGATTATTTTTAATAGTAATCAAAAGAGTCGTGATTATGATAATATTAAAAATCTATTTAGACCTGGTCATGCAGACTTTACCTATTATAATAAATATGGAATTAGAGATTATAGAGGAGGAGGAAGAAGTTCTGCAAGAGAGACAGTAGCAAGAGTTGCAGGTGGTGCTATTGCTAAATTAATGCTAAAGGAGATTGGAGTAGAGATATATTCTGGTTTATGTGAAGTTGATGGTATAGAGGCAAAAGAGTATGATTTTGAGTATGCTAAAAGCAGTAAATTATATGCACTAGATAAAAATATGGAAAATATCCAAGAGAGAGCTATTTTAGATGCTAAAAAGGAACATGACTCTGTAGGTGGTGTTGTATTAACAGTTGCTAAAGGTGTGCCTATTGGACTAGGTGAACCAATTTACTATAAATTAGATGCTATATTAGCTTCTGCGATGATAAGTATTAATGCGTCTAAAGCTGTAGAGATAGGTGATGGAATTAACTCAACACATCTTAAGGGAAGTGAAAATAATGATGCCATAACTACCAATGGCTTTAAAAGTAACCACTCTGGTGGAATATTGGGTGGAATATCTAATGGTGATGATATTATAGTAAAAACCCATTTTAAACCAACTCCATCTATATTTCAACCTCAAGAGACTATAACAAAATATAATAAATCAACAATTTGTGAATTAAAAGGACGACACGACCCATGTGTGGCTATTAGGGGTTCTATTGTGTGTGAAGCTATGATGGCACTTGTTTTGGCTGATATGTTACTTTTAAATATGGGTAAAAAAATGGAGCATATTAAAAGTATTTATTAGAAATAGATAAAGTTAAAAATTATATTTTGGAGTTTTCTCAATATCTATAATATTAAGTTTTAAACCATCAGGGGTTTCTATTTCCTCTATTTTCTCTTTTGCTAAATAGAGTGAGCTATCTGTTTCTATAGTTAATATATTATTATCTAATCTAAAATCAAAATTTTCAATATATGAGTTTTCATGTAAAGAGGTACAAATAGAGTATATAAAACTTAATATCTCTAGCTCTTTTTTATGAGGAAGTAGAGATTTATACTTTTTATATGTCTCTTTATCATATAACCCTTTTCCACCAAATCTTAATAGAAGTGCTGTTAGGATTATCTCTTGATGTGTTACTCTATAGTTAAACTCTTGCATAGTGGCATAAAATGCGTGTTGATATGATTTATAGATATTAAAAGTGTAACCTATTGGTGTTATCTCTATGGCATGTATTAGAGTTTTTAGATATTTTTCTTTTATTTTCTCTTTGCTTTCAAATAGAAAAAATATCTCTTTTGCACTCTCTTTTGCTTTTTGAGTATGGAAAGTGTCTATTTGAAATCTATCTAATATACTTACTATACTTGGATTTATCTCTTTTGGAAATTGAAGATTACTATTTTTTAAAAAATCACTTAAAAATACGCCCTCTCTAACTCCTACACCACTTGTTATTACTTTTTTGGCTCCAATAAAGTGTAAAATCTCTTGAAATATTAAAGTTCCTTCTCTAATAGTATCAAAACGACCTTTAGAGAGATATAGATATGGAAGTAGTATTTTTTGAGCAAAAGTTATATTTGAAAAGTATTTATCTTCATCTTTTAAACTATAGGTAAATGCGTGAAGTTTATCAAGTGGATACTCTCTTTTTTTCATAATAGCTTTAGCTAATGTTCTAGCAGTTCCACCAATACCAACTGCTATATTACTTTTAAATAAAGATGGAAGCTCTTTAAGCTCTTCTATAATAAAATCTTTAGCTTCATTTAGAGGTCTATTTTTATCAAAGAAAAGCTCTTTCAGTCTTACAGTTCCAATATTTAAAGAGTATGTATCAACTATTTTTGAATTTTTTATAAGTGCTAAATCAGATGAACCACCACCAATATCAATAGTAATTCCATTTTCAAAAGGAAGAAGATTAAGACCAGCTACAGCACCATATTTTGCTTCTAGTTTACCATCTATAATTTTTATATCTAAATTAAGTTTATCTTTTATCCATTTAGTAAACTCTACTCCATTTGGTGCATCTCTTAAGGCTGAAGTTGCTACACATAGTGTCTTTTCTACATTATATAGTTTTATAGTATTTATAAACTCACTAAGTGCTAAATACGCTCTTTTTATCCCTATTGGTTGAAGGTAACCATTTTTTTCATAAGCACCTTCACCAATACGGACTTTTGATTTTTTTTCACAAATTAGATGAAAACCATATTTGCTACTTGCTTGATATATAACTAATCTAGCTGAATTAGAACCAATATCTATAATAGCAGTAGCTTTTGACATAAAAAGGCTACTCTTCTTCTTGCATCTGTTGAAATTTAAATTTTAACTCTTCAACACTCTCCACACTATCAGGGTCAGAAGTTATACAATCAACAGGACAAACTGCAATACATTGAGGTTCATCATAATGACCTACACACTCCGTACATCTATCAGAGTCTATTATATATATTGGGTCATTTTCTTCAATCGCCTCATTAGGACACTCTTCTCTACACGCATCACATGCTATACAATCATCTGAAATTTTTAAAGCCATATTGTCTCTCTTTATAATTTATAAATTTAGTACCTTTGAACTCCTAAGTACTTAAGGCATTTTATATCTTATCAAAGCTTATAAATAATTTAAAATTTAAAAAAAAGATTACTCTATTGATGTAAAAAACGCTCAAAAGGAAATATAATACTAGCTATTGCTCCCTGTTTATCTGTTCTATTTTTAAGTGTAAGTTGCACTCCCATAGATTCTGCTGCATTTTGTGCAAGGAATAGTCCAAGCCCAGCTCCCGTTGACTCTGTAGAGCGTTTAAATGGTGCAAATAGGTTTTCTGACTCATCTATACCTTTACCCTCATCTATAATATCAACTATAAAACTCTTCTCATCAGTATGGACTAAAATTTTTACTAATCCACCCTCTGGTGTAAATCTAAGTGCATTTTGAACAAAGTTTTGGAAAATTTGCATAAATAGAAGTGGTTGAATACTTATCATAAATCTCTCTGTTTCAAAGTTATATATAAAATCTCTATTTTGTGAATGTGCTAAAAGTTCATACTCTTCAGCCTTTTTTGCTATAAATCTAATAATATTAATTCTTTCAGGTTTTTCAAACTGTCCACCCTCTGCTCTTCCATACTCTAAGATGTTATGTATCATATTGTTTAGAGTATCAATAGACTCTATATTTTGAAGTAGTGTCTCTTTTATTTTATCATTTTTTTTATACTTCATAAGGGTTATTTGGTTTTTTAGTCTCATAACAGCTAAAGGTGTTTTTAACTCATGAGCAGTTCCTACATATAACTCTTTTCTATAGTTTATTGATGTTTTTATTTTATTAATTAAAGCATTAAATGAGTTTGCTACTTTTTCAAACTCAAAAGGTAACTCTTTTGTATCTATAGGTTTTAAAATACTCTCATTCATATTACTAAATTTATAAGTTAGTTTATTAAGAGGTTTCATAAGTTGTGATGAAAGTTTAGATGCGTAATATAGTATAAATATAAATCCTATAAGGGTAATTATTAACATTGTTAGATATATATTTTCTAATAAATTATTTTGGTCTGTTATATCTTTAGTTAAAATAATAGATTTATTAGAGTTTGGGTAAGGGTATGAGGCTTTTAAGTAGTAGTTATTATCTATTTTTACTCTTTTAATTGGAACTTGTTCTAAAGAGTCTCCAACTGTTACCTCAATATCAAATATTCTTTTTAAATTAAATATATTAAAATCTTTAAAAAACTCTTTCTCATCAGGATAATAACGGACAATAGCTTCTGCCTGTTGTCTAAAATTTCTCTCTGTTGTCTTATTTATATAAGATGATAAAAAAAACGATATAAATATAGTAACGGCAATGAGCATAGCTGTCATAATAACAGCTATCTCTAAAAAAAAACTAATTCCTAAGCTCCTTTTGGAAAGCAAAATCTATAACCTCTTCTTCTGACTGTTTCAATAGTCGTAATATTTAATGGTTTATCCATTTTTTGTCTAATCTGATTAATAGCAACCTCAATTACATTAGGAGTTACTAACTCAGGCTCTTCCCAAATAGCATCTAAAAGTTGCTCTTTTGATACAATTTGGTCTTTGTGCATAGCTAAGTGAGTTAAAACCTCAAAAGGTTTACCTTTAAGTTCAATCTCTTCACCTTCATATATAATTCTCTCCTCTTCAGGATTAATTACAAGATTTTCTACTTCAATAATATTAGAACCACCAAATCTAAGTTTTGCCTCAATTCTAGTAGTAAGTATCTCAAAATCAAAAGGTTTTCTAATAAAATCATCAGCTCCAGCTCTTAGAGCTTCAATCTCACTCTCTCTATCATCTCTTGCTGATAGAATTATCACAGAAGTTTTTGGTGCTTTCTCTTTTAATTTAACAATTATATCAATTCCGTTACCATCTGGTAACATCCAGTCTAAAAGTACTAAATCATAATTTCTAATTCCTAAATAATATTCACCATCTTTAATATTTGCAGCTACATCATTTTGAAATCCAAACTCTTTTAATCCGTCTGATAATGTCTTGCTTAATGTAATTTCATCTTCAATAATTAATATTCTCATTTTATTTAAAGCTCCTAGTTTAATAATATTTTAATATTATAACACAAAAATATTATAGTTTAAAGTTTTTTTAAATATTTTTTAATTATTTTTTAATTATTTTATATTATAAGGTGTTATTTGAGGTTATTTCCACTCTTTTGATAGAGCTACAGAGGCATTTTTTATAATGTTAGGTTTTGATATTTTTAAGTAAAGTCTATCTATTTGAGGATAATCCGAGATTAGGGAACTCCCTATATCTTCAATGGCATCTTCTAAAAGCCCATATTTGCTTTTCTTTAGCATAGTTTCTACTCTATTTACCACTATAGAGTAGTCTATAAAGCTTTTAGGACTGTAGTTGTAGTCAATTCTTATCTCAACTATAACTGTCTGTTTTAAAGTACGCTCAAAATCTAAGATACCAATAATGGTATCTATAGAAAGTCTCTCAATATGTATTGTCATACTACTTTTTTCTCTTCTTTCTTAAATAATCTTACAATATTTGGTATATGTTTATAGAAGATTATAAATGCAATAATCCAAACTGGTGCATGAGTATAAATTTCAGGAATGGTAGGGTGAATAATATAAGAAGATGCTATTAAAGCACCTAAACCAATAAGGGAGGATAGAGAAGATATTTTTAAAACCTTTCCTGCAATATACCATACAGCCATAGCGATAATAGCCTCTATTGGAAGCATAACTAAAAGTACTCCAAATCCAGTTGCTACCCCTTTTCCACCCTCAAATCCTAAAAACGGACTAAAGCAGTGTCCTAAAACACTTAATACTGCTAGAGTCCATAAAATATTATCATCTGCCCCTAGAGCTTTTGCTATAAGCATTACTATAATACCTTTTGTAGCATCTAATGCAAATGTAGCTATAGTTAATTTTTTGGCTAAATGGGGAGCTTTATCTTTTAACACTCTTAAAACATTAGTTGCTCCAATATTTCCACTCCCCTCTTTTCTTACATCAACTCCAGCAAATAGTTTTGCTAAAATAAAACCAAAAGGTACTCCTGCTACTAAATAAGCTGTTAAGTATAGTGCTATATTTAAATCCATTAAGTCTCCTATTTATCGTCAATAATTTTATCTGCTTCTGCAAATATTTTGTCGATATTATTATGTATCCATTTTTTATCCATCCACTCTTCGGGTCTAACCTCAACACCTTGAACTAAAACACCAAAGTGTAAATGGTCACCTAAAGCAAGTCCTGTCATACCTGTTTTTGCTATTGGAGTTCCTGCATCTATCTCTGCATCTCTTTGTACTAAAATAGTTGAGCAGTGACCATAGATAGTATATAATCCCATACCATGAGAAATCATAGGCATATTACCGTAAATTCCATTATTTTCGGTAAATACAACTTTTCCCCCATTTGAACTTATAATAGTAGCCATTTTTGTACTTGCCATATCTAGTCCTACATGAAATGATTGTGATATTTCATTTGATTTATCTTTATAATAGTAGTGTCTATGGTCTCCAAAACTAGCAACTTTTTTACCATTTCTTAAAGGGTAAAATGGTTTAATATGCCACTCATCAACAATCCCTTCTGGAACTTTAGATGCTAAATCATGTATAACTTTTTCATTTGCATCTCTCATATTTTCATTAATAGCTTTTAGTTTTGCTATCCTATCTTCTATTAGAGCATATTGAGGATTACTCTCTGCTAAGTCTGATATTTTTCCATCTATAAATTTATCAGTTGCTTTTATCCATGATGTTTTATATTTTTTAGAGACTATATAGTATGGAATATTAACAACTCTTTTATTTCCTGCCATATCAACTGCGACAACTTTAGCTGAGAAGTGTTCTTGATTAAATGGCCAAGCAACAAGCGAAGCGTAATATCCATCTTGTTTATAAGGAACTACTCTAAATCTATGTTTTCCCTCTTTTAGATAAAACTCTTTTAAATTATCATCTTTAACTTGAAAAACAACCAAAGCTGAACCACCTTGAGTTATAGAGTATGAGTTAGATAAAATATTTACATCTGGTCTATAGTAATCTATATTTACAATAATCTTTTTTACTGCTGTATTTCCTTGTAAAAAACCCCAATTACTTCTATCTGTTGCTTTAACTGTTACCCTAAACTGTTTAGATTTTGAGTCTAACATAACACCATCAACAGCTTTACTAGGATATTTTACTTTAATAACTTTCTCTTTTTGATTTGGTTCAAGGATTAACTCATTTGCAACTGTTATGGTGTGTTTACCATCACTTATATCAACTTCATAAGATTTAAGCCCCATATTATCAGATATTTTTATTAATAGTGGGTCTCTTCTATTCCAATATATATTATCTTCACTCTGAATAATAGGGTCTTCTCTCTCAAAAGCAGGAGAGGTAAACATATAAGCTCCAGCCCCTACCATTAGACCTAATATTATAATCCATGCACTTTTAGAATTTCCTCTTTTTCTGCCATAACTACTTCGTCTGTATCTCATTTAATAATTCCATCTCTTTTATATTATTTATTAAATCTTTTAAAAAAACCTCTATATTATCTATTTTTATCTCAAAATATGAAGCCATTTTTTCTCCACTTCCACCATAATTTAAAGCTAAAGATAAAACATCTATATCTTTTTTACCTCGTAAATAGATATAAATACTATTATCTAACTCTATTAAAACAATAGATATTTTAACAGTAACTAAAGAGATGCCATAATTAACAACTTCTAAGAGGTCACTATATTTAGCTCCACTTTTTTTTATATTCTCTTTTGTTACTATCATAATTGACACTTCACCATTACAGTGTAGTGTTAACTCTTGTAGTGTGCTTCCCAATATTCTAAGTGATGATAGAGATTTTCTCTGATTTAGATTATATGATATTTCAGATATATCAATATCATCTGCAATAATATCCGATGATACATCAAAAACCTCTTTAGTTAGACTATTAGTTTTAAAATATTTTATATCTAAGAGAAAAGATGTATAAAAACAAGTAGCAGAACTTCTATCTATAACAAAATCTGATTTAAAAAGTTTAAATGCAATTTCCCACATAGATATACAATTTTGACTTTTTTTATAAAAATCAAGATTTAATATTTCCCTATTATTTAAATTAAATAGATTAACACATCTTTTATCACAATAGATAATTAAACTATTATCAAAATCAATTTTATCTTTTATTTTAGAAAAATTTGGTAAAAAATCTAAATATATAGGAATATCTTTTTTATTATAACTTACAATTTCAACACTCTTTTTATAGTTTTTTAAGATATTATAAATAGCTAAAGCAACTCCTGTACTATCTTCATCAAATGAAAAAGAGAATAGAACAGTAACTCTATGGTATTTATTGATTAACTCTTTTAACATTTACTTTTCCATTTTGAAATATCAAACTCTATTCTATCTTTTCTTATATCAAGATAAGATAAATATAGATAATTTAAAACTAAGTCAAAGAGTATATGAGTTAAAATCAAGAAAAGATATAATATGCAAGAGAAATCAAAATTAATAAAACAGACTATTTTACTACTAGAAGATGACCTACAACTAAGTGATACAATTAAACAGTTTTTAGAGTATAAAGATTATAGTGTCTATCCTGCCTATAATGCTTATGAGGCTAAAGATATTTTATATGAGAAAAGAGTTGATTTAATGCTTTTAGATGTAAAAGTACCATATCAAAATGGTTTTGATTTTTTAAAGGAAGTAAGAGAAGAGAAAAATAGTGTTCCTGCTATATTTATTACCTCTTTAAATAGTGTTGATAATGTAGAGAGAGGTTTTGATATTGGGTGTGATGATTATATTAGAAAACCATTTGCCCTAAAAGAGTTACTTGTTAGAATTGAAGCTATATTTAAAAGGCAACTTTCGAGTTTTAAAAAGAGTATAGAGTTATCAAATGGATATACATTTGATTTAGCTAATAATCTTCTACTTAAAAATGGTAAGAGTGTAACAGTTAGGACAAAAGAGCTAAAACTTCTTATATTTTTTCTAAAAAATCCAAACAGACTACTTAGTTATAATAATATCTATAATGAACTTTGGGAATATAGTGAGACTCCTAGTCAAGGAAGTTTAAGAGCATATATTTCAACTATTAGAAATATTATAGGAAAAGATAAAATAGAGACAATTAAACATATAGGTTATAGATATGTTAAGCAGTGAAAAACGCTCACTGTTTAGATTTTTAACTATCTATTTAAGTTCAACCCTTCTGCTTTTTCTTTTAGCTACTACTATTCTTTACCACTATCAAAAACATAATATTTTGGATAAACAGATAGATAGATTACATATAGAAGCTCAAAAGATAACTCAAAAACTAAGAGAACTCCACTCAATATTTAATAAACCTCTAATATATCCATATAATAAACCTTTTAAATCAGCAATATATACAATAGATAAAAAGTATATATTTGGTTCATTTAGACCTAAGACTATATTGTGGAATAAGGAGTTTTATATAAAAAATAGAAGTCTATTTCTTATCTATAATATAAAACCATACTATTTAGGTGCATCATATTTAATAGTCTCTAAAAATATTAATGAAAAACCTATTTTAGACTTAAAAAAACTACTAATACTATTTTTATTAATTGCTTGTATATTTTTCACTATACTTGGACTATTTTTAGGAAAACTTTTTGTAGCACCTATGAAAGAGTCTATGGAGGGAATGAATAGATTTATTCAAGATACAACACATGAGTTAAATACACCTATTAGTACAATTTTAACAAATATAGAACTACTTGAGACAATATATGATTGTGAAGGTAAAAAAGAGATGAAAAGAATAGAGATAGCCTCTAAAACATTAAGTAGACTTTATGAGGATTTAACATATTTAAAATTAAATAAGAGATACCATAGAGAGATAATATCTCTTGATATTTCAAAACTTTTATATGAAAGAGTAGATTTTTTTTATACTATAATAGAGGCAAAAGAGTTAAACTTAATATTAGATATCGAACCTAGAGTTATAATTAATATTGATTATAATGATGCTATTCGTCTTATAGATAATATCTTATCTAATGCTATAAAATATAATAAAAAAGAGGGAGATTTAAAAATATATCTTAATAAAAATATATTTAAAGTCTATAATAGTGGAATTGGAATAGATAAAAAAGATTTAAAAAGGGTAAAAGAGAGATTTAATAGAGCAAATTTAAGTGAGGGTGGATTTGGTATAGGTTTAGATATAATTGAATATATTGTAAATATCTATAAATTTAAATTCTCTATTGAGTCTGAAAAAGAGATATTTACAAAGGTAACAATAAAATGGTAAATTTTTTTCTATTTCTAACTATAATATTATTTGCCAATAGCTCATCTTTAGAGTTAGAAAAAAACTGTTTAAATTGCCATAAGATACAAAAAATTCCAAGTGAACTTATATATAGGCGTTATCTTATGCACTATAGTAATAAAAAAGTTATTGAAAATAAGATATTTAAATATCTTAAAAATCCTAAAAAAGAGAACTCTATTATGCCAAATCAATTTTTTCTGAAATTTCCTATGAAAAAAAGAGTTGATTTAAATAATAGTCTATTAGAAAATAGTATAAAAGAGTATATAGAGCTATTTGATATTAGAAAAAAGCTGATTTTACCAAAAAAAACAAAGTAACATTTCTTTAACAATTTTAGTGTAAAATTGGCTATAAGGAGTATCTTATGAAAAAATATATATTAATATATCTATTTTTTATCACTTTTACTTTTAACCTTTTTGCAGAAGATAGTGGAGAAATCCAGATTAAATCTCTAATTGAAAAAATACAAAGTGCTAAAGTTGAAGATAGGCGAGAGTTAATGAACCAACTCAAACTTAAATTAAGAGAAATAAATAAAGATAGTCGAAAAAAAACAGTAATGGAGCTAAAAAAATCTTTAAGAAGAAAAAATGGTCAAAATTGCAAAGGATTTAATAAAAATAGAGGAGAAAGAATGCACAGACATAGACATCTACACCTTAGGAGTCATAGATAGTGAATAGATTACTTTTACTAGAAGATGACCCAAATCTATCAAAAAGCCTTATAAAATATTTAAAATTTAATGGATATAGCATCGATTGGGCAAAAAATGGGGAAGAGGCAATGGATTTAAGTTATGAGAATAATTATGATTTATACCTTTTTGATATAAATGTACCACTACTAAATGGTGTTGATTTACTTACAGCATTAAGAGAGGCAGAGGATTTTACCCCCACTATTATAATATCGGCTATGGTTGATATAAATTCCGTAACAAGTGGATTTATAGCTGGTGCTGATGATTATGTAAAAAAACCATTTGACCCTGAAGAGTTACTTATACGAATAAAAGCTAAAACAGCTTCACTTAAAAATAGATTGAAGTTTAGAGATTTTGAAATAGATTTACAAACAAAAGAGATAAGATATAAAAAAGAGTTACTCCATATGGGATTTGTTCAAAAGAATATACTTATATCACTTATTCAAAACTATCCAAACCCCGTAACAAAAGATGAACTACTTTTACTTCTTGATAAACCAACAGATTTGGCTTTAAGAGTTAATATTGCAAAATTAAAAAAGAGTTTAGATATTCAAATTCAGAGTATAAGAGGGGTTGGTTATAAAATTATTTGAAAAAGAGTCTCTTATTAAGGGCTTCAGTCTATTTTTTATTGTAATTGAACTTTTTTTATCTTTTATTTTCTATAACTACTATAGATTAGAAGAAGAACATCTAAGTGAAGAGATATTTTTGGAGATGAAAAATTATAGCTTCTTTTTTGATGATAATAGATTTGATATAAATATTGTTCCAAAGGTAAAAGAGAGTCAGTTATATGAGCTATATTTTGATAATCAAAATCTATATATATTAGTGCCACTTCTTGATGATAAAGATAACTCTTTAGAGATTATATATCCACTATCTAAATATAAGAGTAAATTAAAAAATATTCAATATGAACTTTTAGGTCAGTTTCTTATACTATCTTTTATTGCTATTTTAATATCTCTGCTTTTTGCCTTTTATGCTTTGCACCCATTAAGAAATGCCCTACTTCTTTTAGAGGAGTTTATTAAAGATATTATTCATGATTTAAATACTCCAATTACAACTATTCTTATAAATCTAAAAATGATGAAAAGAGATGACGAGGTTGAAAGTATTGCTCAAAGTGCAAATGCTATTGCTATGTTACATAAAAATTTAGCAATTTATTTAAATGATAGTAACTTTCAAAAAGAGAGTTTTTCTATTAAAAAGGTTATAGATGAGCAGGTTAAATTTTTCTACTCTCTATATGATTATATCTCTTGGGATATTGATATAAAAGAGCAGACTGTAGTCTCTAATAAAAATGCTTTAAGTCGAGTTATATATAATTTATTAAGTAATGCTTGTAAATATAATACAACAAATGGATTTATAAAAATTAAAATGGAAGAAAACTTAACTCTTACTATTACAAATAGTAGTTATGGCATTAAAAATCCATCAAATGTTTTTAATAGATTTTATAAAGAGAGTGATAGAGGACTTGGTATTGGATTGCATATTGTTGATAAATTATGTAAAGAGTTAAATATTAATAAAAGATTAGAGGTATCAAAAGATGAAGTAACAGTTACACTTATTTTTAATTGAATTTATATATTTTTATTAAGGTAACATTTAAGTAACAAAACTTATTTATACTTTGGATATAAAAACATATAAAAGGATAAAAAATGTTCAAGAAAACAATTCTAATATCAGCAGTAGTTGCACTAATAGCTGTTACAGCTAATGCTAGAGGACACCATGGAAACAGAGATGCAAATAGAGGACACCATGGAAACAGAGATGCAAATAGAGGTCATGGAAATAACTCTTCATATAACGCTTCAACCATAGATTTATCATCTATTCCATTAAGTGAGTTAACAGATATTCAAAAAGAAAGTTTATCTTTTATGATAGAAGAGGAAAAAGTTGCAAGAGATGTTTACTCTTATCTTTATGATTTATGGGGAAGTCGTGTATTTAGTAATATTGCAAATGCAGAGCAGAAACATATGGACGCAATAGAGGCACTTATAACTAGATATAGTTTAGGTATTCCATCAACATTAGATACAAAAGGTGAGTTTGAAAATGAGGAGCTTCAAGAGTTATATAATACTCTAATTGAAAAAGGAAAACTCTCATTAATTGAGGCACTTGAAGTTGGAGTTTTAGTTGAAGAGACAGATATCTCAGATTTAGAAGATATTTTAAATGCAGGTGTTCCTAATGATTTTGAAATTACATATCTACACTTTAGACAAAAAATATAAAGGATTAAGAATAGTTTAAAGAAAAAGATGATTCTTAGAATGTATGCTCACACAACTAAGAATCATAGAAATTATACTACAAAGTATCCAATATAAAAA
>JAMOOP010000010.1 GCA_027065385.1 Campylobacteraceae bacterium
AAGCTATAACTCAACTGAATAAATATGAAAATGATTCTCTTGTGACAGTTTATACAAATCAAGGGGTTCTGGTTAAAAAAGTGGTGCTTATTTTTCATGGTTGGGAGATGTTGGTTTGTGAGGAGGTTGGGTGAATCTATTTTAAATTTGATATAATATTAAAAATAAATCATAGGCAAAAATTATGAAAAAAATACCTTATGGACAAGCAGATTATAAAAATATAAAAGAAAATAATTATTATTTTATAGATAAAACTAAATTTATAGAAAAACTTGAAAATCTCAATGAGAGGTATTTAATCTTTTTAAGACCAAGAAGATTTGGAAAATCTCTTTTTATCTCTATGCTTCATTATTATTATGACAAACATTATAAAGATGATTTTAAAACTCTTTATGGAGATACTTATATCGGTAAAAATCCTACGAAAGAGGTTAATAAATATCTTATTATGAGATTTAATTTTAGTGGGATTGATGTGAATGATGTGGAAGAGAGTTTGAGAATAAATCTTTTAGAGGAATTAAAAGGTTTTATATCTAAATATAATATTATAGTTGAAATAGCTAATAATCCAATAATTTTATTTAATACTGTTTTTAAATTTTTACAAAAAAATAGATTGGAACTAATGGTTTTAATAGATGAATACGACAACTTCGCAAATAAACTTTTATTGAGAGAAAAAACAGAATATTTAGGTTTAGTGAGTGAAAAAACTGCTTCCTTTAAACAGTTTTTTACAATATTAAAAACAGCAACAGATATGGAAAACTCTCCACTTAAAAGAATATTTATAACAGGTGTAACACCTATGACGATGTTTGATGTTACGAGTGGGTTTAATATAGGTTCAAATATCTCAATGAGACCAGATTTGAATGATATGGTAGGGTTTAATGAAGAGGAACTCGATAAAATTTTAGAGTATTATAAACTTGATATAGATAAAAATATATTAAAAGAGTGGTATAACAACTATAAATTTAATTGGAGAAGTGAATCAATATATAATACAGATATGATTTTATATTTTATAAACCACTATAAAATAAATAATGAAATGCCTGATGAAATGATAGATATGAATGTAAGAAGTGATTACTCAAAGCTTAGAACTATCGTTTATACAAATAAAAAGTTAAATGGGAACTTTGAAACACTTCAAACATTGATAGCAGGAGATACAGTTTCTATTCCAAATCTTGTGCAGGATTTTTCAGCTTTAAATTTAGAAACAGATGAGAATTTTAAATCTCTAATGTTTTATTTAGGTTTAGTTACAATTGAAAGTAGAGATTTAGATTTAAATCTTAAAATACCAAATGAAACAGTAAAAAGAATTGATATAGATTTTTTAAGAGAAACTTTTGCTTTAGAAGATATTTTTGAATTAAAAACAAGTGAATTAACGAAAACTTTTAAAGAGTTTGCACTTAATGGTAGTTTAGATGTATTTAAATATTTAGCTGAAATGATAAAAGAAAACACAGGAATAAGAGATTATATCTATAAAGAGCAGAGTGTGAAATCTATGTATATGGCATATCTTTCACTGAGTCCCTATTATATTATTAAAAGTGAATTAGAACTAAATAAAGGGTTTGTAGATATTCTTATTAAACCGTTTAACCCTTATGTAAAATATGTTGGACTTTTAGAGTTTAAATATATAAAACTTTCGGATAAGGCAGATAAAGCAACAGTAAAAAAACTAAAAGATGAAGCTATAACTCAACTGAATAAATATGAAAATGATTCTCTTGTGACAGTTTATACAAATCAAGGGGTTCTGGTTAAAAAAGTGGTGCTTATTTTTCATGGTTGGGAGATGTTGGTTTGTGAGGAGGTATGTTAAAGCTTAATCTATATTTAGCTAAAATAAATTCTCATAATTTTCAAAGGTAAATAGTGCAAAAAATTATACAAAAAATAAAAGATTTTAATGAATTAGTTATGTTCGAACACTCTATATTTTCTCTTCCATTTATTTTTATAGCGATGATTGTATCAGCAGATGGTTGGTTTGGATATGAACTTCTTGGTTTTGGAGTTCTAGCGGCATTGAGTGCAAGAAATTTTGCGATGGGTGTGAATAGATATTTAGATAGAGATATAGACGCAACAAACCCACGAACAGCAGGACGACCAAATGTTGATGGACGTATAGGTGCTAAAAGTATAATAGTTTTTATTGTTATAAATGCACTTATATTTATAGTAGTTGCTTATGCTATAAATTTTCTAGCATTTATTTTAAGTGTTCCTATTTTGGCAGTTCTTGGTGGTTACTCCTATTTTAAAAGATTTTCATCTTTAGCACATATTATTTTAGGTGTAGCTCTTGGTCTAGCTCCTATTGCAGGTGTTGTGGCTGTTAGTGGAACTATCCCTTTATGGTCAGTTTTATTAAGTTTAGGTGTTATCTTTTGGGTGGCTGGATTTGACCTATTGTACTCACTTCAAGATATAGATTTTGATAAAGAAAATAACTTACATTCGATACCATCTCAATATGGAGCAGAAGCTACACTTTTTATCTCCTCTATTTTTCATGCACTAACAGTGTTATTTTGGTTACTTTTTGTATGGTCAGCAGGATTAGGTATTTTTGCTTTTATATCTGCGATAGGTTCTGGATTTGTGTTAGCCTATGAGCAAAAACTTGTACGCCGTGATTTTACTCAGATAGATAGAGC
Source organism: Campylobacteraceae bacterium (assembly GCA_027065385.1). Taxonomy (GTDB): domain Bacteria; phylum Campylobacterota; class Campylobacteria; order Campylobacterales; family Sulfurovaceae; genus UBA1140. Next base: position 2,703 of record JAMOOP010000010.1, read on the forward strand.
ATTTTTTACTGTAAATGGTTACTTAGGTATAGCATTTCTAATTTTAATTATTTTAGATAAAAGTGTTTAATATGCCTAGATTAGTAAAAGCTCCTATTAGCTTAGTTTTTAGTGAAGTTGATGTAAATAAAGAAGTTTTTGAACGTGAATATCATCAACTGAGTGAATCAGATGATAATCCAATAAACCAATGGTTAAAGTTAGCAAAAGCAAGAGGAGATACTGCAGAAACTGACCCTGTTTTGTTAAATCTAATCGTTGAACTTCATCATAAAATAGATGCCTTGGAACTATTTTTAAGAGATGAGGAACCAAAAAGAGTTTCACTTTTACATCAAACAGATATAGAATCAATCGGTTTTGAACATTTTAATTTGATTAATAATATGTTGGAAGAGGGTAAAGAATATTATGCGCGAATAGAGATGCCTGTTCATCCTAAAAGAGATGTAGGTGTATTTTTTATAGCAGAAACTCCAACACTTGCACGTATATCTAAAATACATGATAGAGATGAAAAAGAGTGGGCATCTTATATGACAGCTAGAGAACGTGTATTAATTAGAGAAGCAAGAGAGAAAAAATAATGGAAGTTTATCTTAATATTGAACAATTTTATTTAGAATATATAATAGCTATTATGGGTGCAACAATCTTATATCTATTATATTTTATTTTTACTAAGGATGCACAATACAGTAAAAATATACATTTTTTAGCATCTACTATAGAAACTATAAATCAAGAACTTTTTAAGTTAAATAAGAAAAATATAGAGACTCAAAAAAATATAGATCTATTACCATCAAGAATGAGTGATAATGAGATCTACCAAGAGATAGAAAGAGGTGTTTACGATATGGTAAAACCTTTATCTGAAAATGTTGTTCGTGTTGAAGAACTTCTTAAAATGTCAGAATCAAAGATAGACTTTAGACTCTCATCTTTAGAGAGTGGAGTTAAACAAATATCCCTTCCCTCATCACTTCATGCTAAAGATGATGAAAAAATTATGCAACTTTTCAATCAAGGTTTGACTTTAGAAACTATCTCAAAAGAGTTACATCTTTCTAAAGCAGAAGTTGAATTTGTTTTAAAAATTCATAAAATAAAATAAGACCTCTTTAATTATGCCAGATAGAAAACTTTTCATACTTGCTTCAACACTTATCACTATTGGTATTTTAGCTTCTTATTCATTATCAGCCTATACTACTATACTTTTTGAGGTTAATCAGTTTCACTTTATTATAAGACAAATTTTATTTGGATTTTTAGGTATTTTTATTATCTGGTTTTTATCAACTCTTGACCCTGATAAATGGCTTCATCCAATAGGTTTGGTACTTTTTATTGGATCACTTGGTCTTATGACAATTATGCCTTTTTTACCAGAGTCAGTAGTAACAGAGGTTGGTGGAGCAAAACGTTGGATTAAAATAGTTGGTTTTTCATTAGCTCCTGTTGAGTTTTTTAAAGTAGGATTTATCTATTTTTTAGCATGGAGTTTTTCTCGTAAAATGGGACCTCACTCAGGTTTAGGTATGGGATATGAGATAAAACGTTTTTTACCCTATGGTCTAATTTTCATATATGCACTTTATATAATTGCAGATATTCAAAAAGATTTAGGGCAATCTTTAGTTTTAGGTTTAACTTTATTAATCCTTCTAATTTTTGCTGGAAGTAGTTTTCGTTTTTTTAGTATAATATTAGCGCTTACTTTTGTCGCCTTTATAGTTCTTATCATTGTAAAGCCACATAGGATAGATAGGGTTTTAAATTGGTGGTCTGGAGCGCAAAATACTGTATTAGACTATTTTCCTGCTTTTATGGTTATGCAACTAAAAACAGTTAATGTAAATGAAGGGTATCAGATAGGAAACTCCTTAAATGCTATTTATAATGGTGGTTTAGTTGGTAGTGGTTATGGTAGTGGAAGTTTCAAACTTGGTTTTTTAAGTGAAGTTCATACCGATTTTATATTAGCTGGAATTGCAGAAGAGACAGGATTTGCAGGAATTTTAGTTATTGTTATTTTATTTTTAATGCTTATTTTTCGTATTTTGAGAGTATCAAAGAGAACAGATGATGATGTCATTCACTTTTTTAGTTTAGGTATAGCACTTATATTAACTTTTGCATTTATAATTAATGCTTATGGTATTAGTGGAATAATTCCTATTAAAGGAATTTCAGTTCCACTTTTAAGCTATGGTGGTTCGGTTATGATAGCCTCTTCTGTTGCTATTGGAATGATTTTAATGATAACTAAAAAAGTAGATATGAGATAGTGGAGATTTTGAGATGAAGTTATGTATAACAGGTGGAGGAACAGGTGGACATCTTATGGTAGCAGAAGCATTAGCTAAATCTGCTATTAAAAATGGAGATGAAGTTATTTTTATCGGTTCACAGAAGGGACAAGATAGAAAATATTTTGAAAACTCCTCTCTCTTTAGTGCAGTATATTTTTTATCAACATCAGGTGTTGTAGATAAAAAAGGTTTAAAAAAACTATCATCTCTCTTTAATATTTTCAAAGCCTTTTTAAGAGCAAGAGAGATTTTAAAAAACCATCAAGTTGAAGCTACTTATAGTGTGGGAGGGTTTTCATCTGCACCTGCTTCATTTGCATCTTTAAGTAGTAGTATTCCTCTTTTTATTCATGAACAAAATGCTGTTACAGGCAGGTTAAACTCTCTTTTAAAAAGATTTTCAAAAAGTTTTATTTCAGCCTATGATAAATCTTCTAAAATTAAAGGCTATCCTGTCAATGATATTTTCTTTCAAACACAAAGAGTACGGAGTGAACTCAAAACTATTATTTTTTTAGGTGGTTCTCATGGAGCAAAAGTTATTAATGATTTAGCTTTATCGGTTGCACAAGATTTAAAAGATAGAGGTATTAAAATCATTCATCAAGTGGGTGAAAGTGATTATGAGAGAGTTGAAAAAGAGTATAAAAAGTTAGGTATTGATGTTGAACTTTATAGTTTTACTAAAGAGTTAGCATCACTTATAGCTCAATCTGATTTAGCAGTAAGTAGAGCAGGGGCAAGTACACTATGGGAACTTACATCAAATGGAGTACCTACTTTTTATATCCCATATCCTTATGCTGCTGGAGACCATCAATATCATAATGCTCAGTTTATAGTTGAAAATAGTTTGGGTTGGTGTTATAGAGAAAAGGAAGATTTAAAGATAAACCTTCTTAATATTTTAAATGAACCACTTCAAGAAAAAAGTGCCTCACTTATAAAATATGCTACAAAAGATGTAGCGGATAAGATGATTAAAGATGTTAAAAACTATAATCAACTTTAACTAATGTTCTATCAAAACTATTATTATCGCAAGATGATTTGTAGTTTATATAGGTAGCTTCAAGATTCCATTTCTCATTCATCTCATAAGTGATAACAAAATCTTTTTCTATAATAGAACCTAAATCATTAGAAAGTTCTCCATAAGCTCCCTCTATTACTAAACCATTCAAACCGATATTTTCAAGTTCATATCCTAAAGCAATTCTATAAACCTCTGCATCATTATTTGATTTTGATTTACTTGAAGCTCCCTCTGAAATAGCTGAAATAGTCGCTTCGGCTAATGATGTATAATATGGACCACCACCAAAACCATTGCTAACACTTTTCCCCTCATCAGAGTAAGCGATATTGTAAGATGTACCTAAAAAAGCTCCATTGTAGTGTAAAATAGCTAAAGCACCCAAAACATTACCCTCTACACCTGAGTCATCTAACTCTTGAATATTTGAAACCTGAAAACCATAATCTATATGAAAACCTTCACCATCTATAAAATAGATACCGATAACTTCAGCATAAGCGATAGCACTCATACCATCTATATAGTTATACCAAAAAGAGAGTTCACTATTTTTTGCATACTCATAAGTAAGAGATGCTCCAATCATACCAAATTTATCTTCATCTATAAGGTGTTTAAATTTATGTTGAGATGCTCCAGAGTCTAAATCTTGAGAATCAAATCCTGCCCATCTTTTTAAATAGATAACTTGAGATTGTAATTCATCTGTAAAGTTAATATTTGTCCAAGCACCTTCAAAAGTATTAGGAGCTAATCGAATATCATCACTATTTGCATAGGGAGTTTCAATTTTAATACGACCAAATTTCATATCTACTCTATCATTTGAATATGCTATACTAGCCTCTCCAACATAAGTAAAAGAGGAAGAATCATCTATAAAAAAATCTTCATTTATACTATTTTTATTAGGATTTATAAAAGTAAGATTTTGAGAAGTATAGGCTAAAATATTAGTTTTGAAACCATTATACTCTGCACTCTTAAATCCAAATTCAGCACCTAAAGCAAAAGCTTGTTTGTTTTCCTTATTTGCTATATTACTGATTTTATCTGCATTATTTATATAGGCTAACTTTATCTTTCCAAATGTATCTGCATAGTTAAACATATTATCAAAACTATCTGTCTTTTTTGGAAGCTCTTTTACTATCTCAAATCGTCCTGCAACTTTTGAATGAACCAATCCACTTTGCTGAATATTTATCTCTTTAGTTGTGTTTTGAGGAGTGTCATTTTGCGCTATATAAATCATATCTATCATTTTTTTTCCTTGTGCTACTAATAATTATTGAAATGATATTCAATATCAACTTACAACAATCTTAATAATGATAATATTTATCATTATTGTTTTTAAGTTGAAAAAAACTTTAAATTTTTATTGACTTTAATTTTATTGTATATCTTTAGATATAAAAGAGTATTATTGAACAATTTAAAAATTATAGTTAATAAAAGGAACTTTATATGTCAATTTTAGATTGTGCAATTATTGGTGGAGGACCTGCTGGTCTTACAGCTGGATTATATACAACACGTGGTGGTTTAGAAAATGTAACTATGTTTGAAAAGGGTATGCCTGGTGGTCAGATTACATCGAGTTCTGAGATAGAAAATTATCCTGGTGTTACAGGAGATATAACGGGTATGGATTTGATGATGCCATGGCCAGAGCAGTGTCAAAAATTTGGTTTAAAGCACGAGATGGTAAATATTATCCGTATTTCTAAAAATGATGATATTTTTACTATTCATAAAGAGGATGGTTCAACTCAAGATGCGCATAGTGTTATTATAGGGACAGGTTCATCTCCTCGTCGTGCTGGTTTTGCAGGAGAAGATGAATTTTTTGGTCGTGGTGTAAGTTCTTGTGCTACTTGTGATGGTTTCTTTTATAAAAATAAAGAGGTTGTTGTTGTTGGTGGTGGAGATACTGCTTTAGAGGAAGCTCTTTATTTAGCAAAAATATGTTCAAAAGTATATTTAGTTCATAGACGCGATACTTTTCGTTCAGCTCCAAATACTGTTGAGAGAATTAAACATACTGAAAACATTGAACTAGTATTAAACTCTGTTCCAGATGAGGTTTATGGCGATAAAATGGGTGTTACTGGTATTAAAGTAGAGAATAATAATGGAGAAATTAGAGATATTTCTGTACCAGGAGTATTCACATTTGTTGGAAATGATGTGAATAACCAAACTCTTATTCAAGAAGATGGAACTTTTTTATGTGATATGAATAAGCAGGGTCAAGTTCTAGTAAACATTAGTATGAAAACTTCAGTAGCAGGTCTTTATGCAACAGGAGATATGCGTGTAGAAGCTCCAAAACAGGTTGTAAGTGCAGCTGGAGATGGTGCTGTTGCTGCGCTACAAGTTATCTCTTATGTTGATGAGTTGTTAAACTAAACCAACATCTTAGTATCTTCTTAACAGTTTAAGAAGATACTTTAAGAGGTGCTATAAAATTCATATTAAAAAGTGATATTTTGATAGTTTTTATTTAATAATCTTCCAGCTACAACAGGTGGTTTAGCCACGGTAATACCTTTTAATAAAATAGATTTATTCTTTCCAGAGTTTGGAAGATAAAGAGGACAAACTTCAACAGTTGCACCTTTTTTAATTAAAAGTTTAAGATGGTCTTTTGCAGATGGAGCTTGACCATTTGGACGTTTAATTTTGATACCTTTAATATTTTTATCTGCTAAATCTCCAGCAGGACCACATAACACAATATTTACACTTTTCTTATGTTTCTTAATTGTCATAAGAGATAAAACCATCGCCATAGCTTGTGTTTGTGCATTGTCAGAATTTATAAGGACATTCAGTCCCTCTGCTTTATCTGCACTTAGGAGTGTTGGAGATAGTAGTGAAGCTATTAAAGCTGTTGTTGCTAAGATTTTTTTCATAGTAAAGCCTTTTTGAGGTAAATTTTCAAAATTGTATCTTTTTCTTTATAATCATAACTTAATTTAAAATTTAGTTTTTATTATGGATATGGATTAATTTCTAACTACCTTTAGAAAAAGAGAATGGGTAGTAAGGAGTTCAAAATTTAGAGAATTTTCTCTCAAGAATAGTAAGAATTTTCTCTCAAGAATAGTAAGAATTTGTTATAATTTTATAAATAAAAAAATTAAAGAGGAAAAATTAAATGACAATAACAAAAAGAGTAACATTCATAGCTAAAGAGGGCGATGAAGCGAAGATGAAAGAGCTTTTGAGTGCGATGGTAGTTCCTAGTAAAGCTGAAGATGGTTGTCTTTTTTATGAGATAGTTCAATATGAAAATAATAGAAGAAAATTTATGGCTATTGAAACGTGGAGAGATGAAAAAGCTCTTGATGGACATAAGGTATCAGCTCACTATAAAATTTACAAATCCTCGTTTGAGCCTTTTTGTGAAAAAAAATATAGTGATGAGTTAGAGGTTTTAGGGTAGTTTTTCTATCCTTTGTAAGCTAAACAGCTTTATCTATAATAGTAAAACCTAAATCTAAAATACTACTATCTAGCATCTTGATAGACTGTTCTATTGTTTGTTTTGATATTGATGGTAGTTCATCTCCCCATAACTCTTTGGCTTGAGCAAAACCTTCTAAAATACCTTCTCTTCCTGCACGTAAAAGCTCTTCATTGCCATTAGCACTATTAATTACAAAATTAACGATACGTTCAGATGTTTGATCTATTCCAAAAAATCCATCTTCGCTTACAAGTTCACTCGCTTCCTCTTTTGAAAGTTCAGCAATATTTTTACCCTCATAATCTATTTCCTTTAAAAAGTTTTGAAACTCTTTATAATTTGTTTCAAAATTATTTTCAATATTGTTTTGAATCGAGGATTGTATAGTGGTTGAATTTAAGAGTATCTCGTTTGTTCTTTGTGTAAGTTGCTCTTTTAATGTTTTTACCTCATCTTGAGAAATTTTTTCACTAAAATTTGTTTTGATAGGTTTTAGTGTTTCTAATTCACCTATATTTAGGGGTATATTTGCTTTTATTTCCATAATAAATCCTTTAATTTTATCTAAAATATAACAAAAAAATCGACAATTTAGATATTTTCTTAAATAAATTTGATTTTTTTTTTTTAATAGGTTATACTTCTACCGATGAAAGATGAGGCTCGAGTTCATCTTTAGTGTGTAATTTTGTGATTTTTGCTCAATTGTTACCTAAAGACTCTCCAATTTTTGACTCCATTTCGAAAGAAATGATTTTTTATACTAAAGGTATTACAATGGCAGAATTAAAAGACGGCAAGATTAAATGGTTTAATGACGAAAAAGGTTACGGTTTTATTGAGCAAAACGATGGTGGAAAAGATGTATTCGTACATTTCCGTCAAGTTAACAATACAAGCGGTGGTCGTGTTTCTTTAGCTGATGGTCAATCAGTAACTTTCGAAATCGGTGAAGGTCAAAAAGGCCCTCAAGCTGAAAACGTTACTGCACTTTAATTAGCGCATATTTTTTACAGGTTTTTATACCTGTAAAAACTCTTCTACTTCTTTAAAACTTTCAAACACTCATTCGCAATTTCAAGTTCTTCATCTGTTTTTATAACTAAGACTTCTATATTTTTAAATATTTTACTTTTTAAAACACGTTCTCTTATATATTGAGAATTTTCACCAATCCCACCTGTAAACACAATAGCATCTACATTTTCCAAAATAGCCATATAAGAACCGATATATTTTTGAATACGTCGTATCATCATATCAAGTGCTAGTTTTGATTTTTCATCCTTACTTTTTATAATATTTCGAACATCATTATCTCCACATATCCCAAGAAGACCAGATTTTTTATTTAACTCTTTATCTATATCATCAACACTTAGACCTAACTCTCTTTGCATATAAAAAATAATAGCAGGGTCAATATCTCCACTTCGTGTACCCATAACAAGACCCTCTAATGGAGTAAAACCCATAGATGTATCGATACTTTTTCCATTTTCAATAGCACAAATACTAGCACCATTTCCAAGATGAAGAGTGATTAAATTAAGTTTTTGTATATCTTTATTTAAAATTTTAGATGCCTCTTTACTTACAAAAGAGTGAGAAGTTCCATGAAATCCATAACGACGTATATGATGTTTTTCATACATATCAGAGTTCAGTGCATAGAGATAACTCTCTTTTGGCATTGTAGAGTGAAATGCTGTATCAAAAACTGCTATTTGAGGAATATTTTTAGCTTTTTTTGAACTTACTACAATACCCTCTAAATTTGCTGGATTATGTAAAGGTGCTAAAGAGGAGAGTTTATCTATCTCTTTTATCACATTTTTATCTATAAGAGTAGCTTTATTAAAAAGCTCTCCTCCATGAACAACTCTATGTCCTATCGCATTAAGTGATGAAAAATCTATATCTATACTCTCTAATGCTTCGTGATGATTTTTAAATTGAGACCCATTTTCACCAATGTTTTGGATAAGAACTGATTTTAAAACCTCTTTTGTATTCATCTCAAAAAGTTTAAACTTTAAAGATGAACTTCCTGAATTTATAACTGCTATTTTCATTATATTTGTCCTGCTTGAATAGCTGTAATAGCTACGGTATTTACAATATCTGCCACTAAACACCCTCTACTTAAATCATTAACTGGTTTGTTAAGTCCTTGTAAAATTGGTCCTATTGCTACTGCTCCACTTGAACGTTGTACTGCTTTATAAGTATTGTTTCCAGTATTTAAGTCTGGAAATATAAATACACTTGCTTCTCCAGCTACTTTAGAGTTTGGTAGTTTTTTAGAGGCTACTTTTTTATTGACTGCTGCATCGTATTGAATAGGTCCTTCTATTAAAAGTGTTTTATCTATATCTTTTACAATAGCAGTTGCTTCTCTTACTTTATCTACATCTACACCAGTTCCACTTTCTCCTGTTGAGTATGATAACATTGCAACTTTAGGTTCTATACCAAAAGCCTCTGCTGTTTTTGAGGAAGATAGAGCTATTTGAGCAAGACTTTTTGCATCGGGGTCTTGATTAACGGCACAATCTCCATAGACTAAAACTTTTGTTTCTAAACACATAAAAAATACACTTGAAACTATGGAAGTCTCTTTTGTTGTTTTTATTATCTGTAAAGCTGGTCTTATCGTTTCGCCTGTTGAGCCTATCGCTCCACTTACCATTCCATCTGCATATCCTAGTTGAACCATCATCGTTGCAAAATAGTTAGAAAGTGCCATCGCATCTGTTGAAGCTTGAATAGTAAGCCCTTTATGTTTTCTCATCTCATAAAAACTATCTATAAATAGAGGCATTAGTTCAGATTTACAATGCTCAATAATAGTCGCTTTACTCAAATCCAAACCTAAACGTAAAGAGTTTTCTATTATCTCTTCTTCATTCCCTATAAGAATAATATTTGCTACATCACGTAATAAAATAATTTCCACAGCTCTTAAAATACGTTCATCACTACTCTCAGGTAAAACAATTTTCTTTTTATCTGAACGTGCTAACTCAAAGAGTTTATATTCAAACATAAGAGGTGTCATAACATCACTTTGTGAGTTTGCTATCTTTTCCTCTATATATTTAATATCTACACTAGAGTTAAAAAGACCAAGAGAAAGTGCTATCTTTCTTTCACTATCTATACGAATACGTGAATGAATTTTAGAGATATTTTGAGCTGTTTGATAGGTATCGGTTTTAACAGATAAAAGAGGAATATTAAAACTTTCAAGCCCAAGTATAAGTTTTTTAATATTTGGATGAGTATCCATATCAAAAGGAAAAATAATAGCTGATACATTTGGAAAAGAAGTAGAGTATAAAGCGCCTAAAAGACCTAATATAATATCTGACCTATCAGCAGGAACGATAACTAAATCATCTTCTTCTATATAGTTTAAAAAATTATCTAAAGTAAGTCCAGCTACTTTAATCGCTCTAATACTTCTTGTATAATCCTCTTTAGAAACTAAAATCTCTTTAGCATTTAAAGATTCTATAACATCTTTAATACTTATAAGTCCTAACTCTTCTACTTCTTTAAGAAGATAACTTGTAAAAGAGTTTTCTTCATTTTTTTGTTTTAGTTGTGTATATTTTTCATCATTTACTCTATTTACAAATGTTGCAAAGTGATTACAGCCATAGGATAAGATATTTTCATACTCTATCTCCATACTTTCATAAATCTCTTTAGCATTATCATTCTTTGCATTAATAATATTGATATAAGATGAGCCAAAGTTTTGAGCGATTTTAAGGTTAAGGTCATAGTTAATATTTGCACTTAAAAAAGAGCGACGAATACCCTCACAAAGTACAAAATCATACTCTCTTTCAAGTTTTTTAAATTTTGTAATAAGCTGGTTTATGAGTTGGTTTATTTTATGAGATGCTATCATATTCTCAACATATTCAATATCAAAACCATAGGCATCATCGTAGTTCATATTTAGTTCATATCTATTTAAAATAAAACTAATATCCCCATCAAGAATATCTTTTTTATAGATGATAGGACGAAAGAATGCAACTTTATGCAGATTACGTTTGAGTATTTCCATCATTCCCATAGAGACAAAGAGTGTTCCTGCATTGACCTCTTGAGCTGATATATAGAGTGATTTAGTTTTCATTAGCTATTACTATCTATTAGATGTGTGCTAGTTTTTGGAGCTTGTGCTAAGATTCTATCTGCTAGTTTTGAAAATGGAAGTGATTGTAGATAGACTGTTCCTGTTCCCTCTAGTGTTGCTAAAAATATCCCCTCTCCACCAAAAAGCATAGTTTTTAAACCCCCAGCTTGTTCAATATCAAAATCTAAATCACGTGTAAAAGCAACTACACAACCTGTATCTATAAATATTTTTTCATTGTTTAGCTCTTTTTTAACAACTGTTCCACCTGCATTGATAAATACTTTTCCATCGCCTTTTAAGCTCTCTAAAATAAATCCCTCTCCACCAAAGAAACCTGAACCAATTTTTCTGTTAAAAGTAATATCTATTTTTGTACCAAAAGCTGCACATAAAAAAGAATCTTTTTGACAGATAATTTCATTATCTATATCAGATAAATCTATCGGAACAATATTTCCTGGGTAGGGAGATGCAAAAGCTATCTTTTTCTTTCCACTTCCACTATTTGTAAAGTGTGTGATAAAAAGAGATTCTCCTGTTAAAGCACGTTTGCCAACACTCAGTATTTTTCCAAAAAAGCCTTCATTTGCATCAGCCCCATCACCCATTTTTGCTTCAAATGTTATATCAGCATCCATCCAAGTCATAGCACCCGCTTCTGCAATAACCGTTTCATCGGGATCTAGTTCTATCTCAACAGCTTGTAGCTCTTGACCAAAAATTTCGTAGTCTATTTCGTCACTTTTTATCATAAGTTAAATCCTTTAGTTTTTTAAATGTATATTATACAATAGTATTATATTTCAATATTTTAATAGTATTTACTTTATTGCAGTTAAATCTGATTTGAACTACATTTAAGTTTGATTTGAACTATATTTAATAGTAGAATTTACTTGAAGTAAAAAATAAATAATTAAATGTTTTAGTTTGAATATTACTAAATAAGTATATATACTTATTTTATATCTCTTTATCTACCTATATCACAGGATTAAAATAAGAGTTTTGATATAATCTTTCAAATTAAAGAGAGAGAACCGAATGAATACACCAAAAGAGCTTATGATAAGTAGATATGAAGCATTTGTAAAGATGGATTGGCAATATTTAGTTGATACATCTTTACACCAAACCCTCAACGATTTAGAAAACCACCACCCAATAGAATGGCTTAAACTTGATATAATAGATAACTATGAAAATATTGTAGAGTTTAAAGCCTATTTTAGACAAGATAAAAAACTAGGTCTCTTACATGAAAAAAGTAGTTTTGTAAAAGTTAATGATAGTTGGAAATATGATGATGGAGAACTTTTTAACTCAAAAATAGAGCGTAATGAAAGTTGTCCTTGTGGTAGTGGACAAAAATTTAAAAAATGTTGTGCATAGATTTTATATCTTTTAAACTAAAAACTAATTTAACCACTATTTAAGTTGATATTCATTATCATTATGAAAATTAAACATAAAGAATATAAGATGCAGAAATTATCACAATGTAATAGAGGTGCAAAGGTTAGAGTTACTAAACTTAATGCTAAAACAGATTTAAAGCAGAGATTAATCTCATTTGGGATTATGAAAGAGGCTATTATAGAAGTTTTAGAACATGCTCCTGCTAAGAGTACCATAGAGGTTAAAGTTGGTAAGATGAGAATTGCCCTTAGAGCTGAAGAAGCTGATTTAATAGATATAGAAGAGTTAGTATAATGAAAGATATAACTCCTCAATCTTGCCCCGTAATAGCTAATCATATAAAAATTGCCCTAGTGGGTCAGCCTAATGTTGGTAAGAGTATGCTTATCAACTCTATCTCTGATGCTCATCTTCACGTTGGTAATTTTACTGGTGTGACTGTTGAAAAATCAGAGGTTCTTTTTGATTATAAAGATTTTCATTTTACAGTAGTTGATTTACCTGGGACTTATGCATTTACTGATTATACTATTGAAGAACGTGTAACTCACGATTATCTTTGTGCAGAGAGTTATGACCTTATTATTAATGTAATAGACTCTACAAACTTAGAAAAAAACCTTCAACTTACTGCTGAACTTATGAGTATGAGTAAAAAGATGGTTATTGCTCTTAATATGAGTGATGAAGCTGAAAAAGAGGGGATAGAGATAGATGCTGATTATATGTCAGAACTTCTTGGTATTCCCTGTATAAAAGTTTCGGCTCAAACTAAATTTGGAATGGAAAATCTTCTTGAAGAGTTAGTAAATAAAGCTAAACTTGATAAACAAGAACCAAAACTTATATTTAGTGAAGCTGTTGAAGAGGAGATAGCAACAATAGTTGATTATCTTACAAAACATAAATATAATGCTGTTAATAGTTATAGAAATGTAGCGATAAATCTTCTTAAAAACAACAAAAAAACATATACAAAAATTCATGATAATCCTATCTGGACAGAACTACAACCTATTCTTATTGAAGCCTCAAAACATGTAGAACTGCATCACGATAGTGACGATATTAAAGAATCTTTTGCTGAGGAATATGCTTCTTTTAATAGAGGTATCGTTGCTGAGGTTCTCAATATTGAAAAAGTTGAAGAGAAAAAAACATTAACAGAAAAGATAGATAATATTTTAATCCATCCTACTTTTGGTATTCCTATCTTTCTATTTTTTATGTGGTCACTTTTCCAATTAACATTTGAGGTTGGGGCTATTCCTATGGAATATATAGATAACTTTTTTGGGTGGTTTGGAGATACTATCGGTGCAACAATAGCGAATGATGATATACGTTCCCTTATAGTCGATGGAATTATCGCAGGTGTTGGTGCTGTTGTACTTTTTGTTCCTAATATTATGATTTTATTTACAGGTATTGCTCTTCTTGAAAGTACGGGTTATATGTCAAGAGTTGCTTTTTTACTGGATGGATTTTTTCATAAATTTGGAATGCACGGACAATCTTTTATCCCTTTAGTTACTGGTTTTGGATGTTCTATTCCCGCTTATATGAGTGCAAGAATACTTAAAAATGATAGAGATAGACTTCTTACTCTTTTTATAATAGGTTTTATGAGTTGTGGGGCTAAACTTCCTGTTTATGTACTGTTTGTTGGAGCATTCTTCTCTCCTGAGATGGCTGGTAATATCTTGTTCATGATATATATCGGTGGTGCTATGTTAGGTCTTATCGCTGCAAAAATATTAAAACTTACTGCTTTTAAAGGTGAGGAAGAACCATTTGTTATGGAGATGCCAAAATATAGATTACCATCTTTAAAACTAATTTGGCATACGGTTTTAACAAAAACACTTATGTATCTAAAAAAAGCTGGTACATTTATTGCCGCTGCATCTATGTTAATATGGTTTCTAAGTAATTATCCTAAAAATTTACTTTTAGAAGAGCAATATGCACCTAAAATAGAACAAGCTCAAACAGAAAAAGCGAAAACTATCTTAGAAAACCAATTAGCAAGTAAAAATTTAGAACAGAGCTATTTAGGAACTATCGGTAAATTTTCAGAACCAATTTTTGCACCTTTAGGATTTGATTGGAAGATGAGTGTAGCACTTCAAGCAGGTTTAGCTGCTAAAGAGGTTGTTGTTTCAACATTAGGTGTTTTATATAGTGTTGGAGGAGATGTAGATGAAGAAAATAGCTCTTTAATAACAGCTATTAGTAAAAATATACCTTTTGCATCAGCAATAGCTTTTATAGTTGTCATTATGATTTACTTACCTTGTTTAGCAGCATCAACAGTTTTCACTCGTGAAGCTGGGCATATTAAGTATTTCTTTTATCTTTTAGGGTTTACTTCGGTTGTAGCTTATTTCTTAGCATTTATCGCTTACAATATAGCATTATTATTTTAGAGGGAGAATTTCCCTTTAAAACTTCTTATTTTTCAGTATTTACTAACCACATAGAAAATATATCTAAATAATCCCAAAACGATTGGATATATTCTTCTGTAACACCTTCATCTATTAAAGCTTCCAAAAGTGGAGCATAGAGTGCTAACCAGCTTTGACGTCCAGCTTCATCTATACGAAAAGGAGCATGACGTCCTACCATCTGGTGTTTTCCACGGTCTTGTGTAAAATAATCTGGTCCACCACAAATCTCTACAAGAAAATTAAAAGCATGTTTTTTTGCTTCATCAAAATCATCTTCATCGTGAATAGGAAATAAAAAAGCTATATCACTTACTTCTATCAGCTCATAATGTTTATATACTAACTCTTTAAATCTTGCCTCTCCAACCTCTTGAAAAAATCCAGGATGTGGTTTTGTTACGGGAGGTCTAACACCGATTGTTCCATCTGTTATAAGTAGTTTCATTCTAAACCTTTTTTTATATTTATTGTTATTATACAAATGATTATTAAATTATGCAAATTAGCTTAAAAATAATTCTTTTTTGATTGATTAAGAAAGTTTTTATTGTAAAGTATGTTACTATTGCTTTAGATATGAATTAAAATAAAATTATTGGAATAAATTATGAGTATTAAAATAAGAAAAGCAGTTATAACAGATGGGGCTTTTTTAGCAAAGATGATTCTGCAGAGTTCACGTGCTGGAAAAAAACTAGGAATATTTGATGTTGTTTTAGATACAACAAATGATAAAAAAATATTAAAATTATTAGAAAAATTATCGCAAACAAAAGCAAAAAATCAAGCACACTATAACAATTTTTTAATAGCTGAGGTTGATGGTAAACCAGTAGGTACACTTTGTAGCTACGAGCCAAGAATAGCAACTAAACAAGTTTTTCTTGATGCGTTAAAAGAGATAGGTTGTGATGATGATGTTACTGAGAGGTTAGAAGTTATATACAGTTGTGACTTTGAGCTTAACAACAGAACATTAATGTTTGACTATATGGAAGAGCTAGAGGGTTTTACGGATGTAGGAATATTAAAAGAGTTAATGAGAAAAAGTCTTTTAACTGCAAGACTCAAAGGCTATGGAATAGCCCAAGCTCTTGTGGAGATAGGCTCTCTTGAAACACTTCTTTTTTATAAAAAATTAGGTTTTAAAGAGGTAAAAGAGAAAGAATGCCCTCTTTATAAAGAGGTATTTGGTCGTAATGGACTTGTTCTTTTAGCGATAGATTTTTAGGAAATATATAATAAAATTATCGTATTTTTTAGCGGTGATAAAAGAGGAATTAGTAATTGAGTGTAGTTAATTACTAATTCCTTATATTATTGGTCTTGAAAATTAGATACATTAATAAGCTTTCACTATTATTTTTTTAAACAAACTATCTCTATTTCCAAACTATCACAAACTTCTAATAAAAAAGCAAATGAAAATGAACCTCGATGAACTTTAGTTCTTATGGTATCGGGATTTTCTTTATACCCTTTTTTATTCATTAACTCTGACAACTGCACATAATTAATCCCTTTTTTTGCCAATTCTACTTTAATAAATGTTTTTGCTTTATCTTTCATATTCATTACAATCCTAATAAAAATAATATAATTGTAACATATATATACTTTTGATATAAAACCATTTGACTAAGTGCAGCGAATATGATACAATAAGATTATATTTATTACAAAAGGTTTATTATGAGTTTTAAGATTTTTTCTACATTTACAGGTGCAGGTGGTTTAGATATTGGATTTCACGGCGATTTTAATTATTTAAATACTTACTATCCAAAACTAAATTTTAAAACAGTAAAAGCATTAGAGATAAATGAATATGCTTGTCAAACACTAGAAAATGATAGTAAATATTTTTCTGATACAGATATAATTCAAGGGGATATTATGAAAATAGACCCTAATAAATTTAAAGATGAAAATTATGATGTTTTATTAGGTGGTTTTCCTTGTGTAACATTTTCAGTTGTTGGTAAGCAAGTTGGTTTAAAAGATGACATAAACGGACAACTTTATGAAAGTTTTGTGGGATTTGTTGAAACATTGCAACCAAAAGTGTTTTTAGCTGAAAATGTAAAAGGTATCTTATCTGCAAACAAAGGCGAAGCGATTAAAATAATCACAAAACGATTTGAAGACACAGGCTATAAACTAAAAGTTCAGTTAGTAAATTTTGCTGATTATGGTGTGCCACAATTGAGACAAAGAGTTTTATTTATAGGAATACGAAAAGATATTGAGGGCGAGTTTAATATTCCTGAACCAACACATAAAGAGAAGCATATAACAACGGAAGAAGCCTTCCAAAATATAGATAAAAATTGTGTTAATAGTAATTTAATAAAACAATTAGCCACTACAACTGCAAAACTTGAAGCGATTCCAGAGGGTGGAAACTTCAAAGATTTACCACCTGAATTAGCTATTAAAGGTTTAATGTCAAATATTTATAGAAAATTAGATAGAAAAAAACCTGCCTATACTGTTTTAGCAAGTGGTGGTGGTGGCACTTGGACATATCACTACGAAGAACCACGAGCATTAAGTAACAGAGAAAGAGCAAGACTTCAATCATTCCCCGATGATTTGATTTTCAAAGGGAGTAATACAGAGGTTAGAAGACAGATAGGGAATGCAGTTCCTGCTGTTGGAGCATACCCATTTGCGAAAGAAATTGAAAGAATATTAAATAATACTCTTTAAACTTGTATAGTATTTACAGTATATTTCTCTAAATCATTATTTGAAATACTATATTGTGTTAAGACTTGACTATTTGGATTAGTAAATTGTCCTAAATCAATTAAGGCTTTAATAATATTCTCATAGTTTGTTTGTGTAATTAAACTTACTGCTTGTGTTTTTTCACCTTTTGTTGAGCCACCAATACTTCTAACATCAATTAAATCTTTATACTCATAGAAATCTTTTTTAGTTACAGTATTATTAAAAACATATGTAATTTTTATTTCTATTTCATATGGTTTGGTAGGTGTTGGAGCTGTAATAACTTCTGCTAATGCTTTTAGTCCATTATTATAATTTAAACGATTTATACATCCTTTTGCATGATCTCCTCCTAAAACTAAAAATATAAAATCTCCAATATTAGTTTGTGATTGAGCATTATTATCATTTAGCCCATCTATTATATATGTTGTTCCTATTGATGTTGTTAATACTTGACTTATTAAATTACAGTCTTTACTTACTTTTATTACTTGATATGTCATATTGTTTCCTTTATTATATTTTAGAATAATCTAAAAATGTAGTTAATTTATTTTTCATATATTCATCAAATTTGTCTTTATCTTGAACGAGTTGATAAATATCTTCTTTTGTTGGAATCTCTGTTGGGATTGTAATTAAAAAACCATCATCTAGCAAATTTTTAGGTTTTAATCTTAATTCTAATCTTTTTTTAGCTTTATAAATTTTAGAATTTCCATACTTTTCATCAATTACTCCACTTAAAAATACTGATTGTTTAATTTCACTATTTTCATCTCTTTGTGTTATTATATCTGTATTAATATTATCAATATCTACTTCAAAAGCACAAATATAACTCTCTTTTTTACTACCTCTCAAAAAGAAGAAAAAATAAACATTAGCTATATTTTTATCAGTTTTCACATTTACTAATTTATCTTTCCAAATTGAAGTCCAACCATCAATAATTTCTTGATACTGTTCTTGTTTGAACATATCATCTAAGCTTATCCCTGTACCAACAAATTTTTGAGCCAATGATGTTTCACCACTATCTCCATTAGTAAGATTATCATTTTTATCAACTTTACAAGATAGCATTTTTACATCAGCACCCCATTCATTTGCTTTTAAAATATCTATTGGATAACTACCAGCTCCTACGGCTTCAACTTGTAAAGCTTGAACAAACCATTGTTCTAAATGTTCCTTTGGAATTTGAATAGGTAAACTCGGCTTATCTGCATAAACTTCTGGTTGAGCAAATAGTGATGTATTCATAAAATATTGAATCACTTTTAATGAGTGTTCAGAAAAAAAGTTATTTAGTTCTTCTTTTGGTAGTGGTCTTAATATATTCATAAATTTCCTTTAAAATCATTGTATATTATAATCTATAAAAACAAGAATTTACTAAAATTATGCCAACTCCTCTAATTTTCTCTCATACTCTTCTAGAATCTCATCAAGTTCATTTTGTGTCGTTTCTAATTTATCAAACATCTCTTCAACCTCTTTTTCCTGTTTTGTTACAAGTTGTGAATA
>JAMOOP010000011.1 GCA_027065385.1 Campylobacteraceae bacterium
AAAGAATCTATAAAATTTATTCTTGAAGACTATTACAGGGTTGCCTGACTATAACTTTTTTTTATAATTAGTTATAGTTACAGCTAGAACATTGTTTATTTTGTGCTAGTTTTGGTGACTCTCTATTTAATATTATAAAAATTCCTATTATTCCAGCTTCAATTATAGCAATACTATTAAATATAAATGGAGTAGAGTTTAATCCTCAAATAAAAGAGTTTTTTAAAATGGGTGCTTATGGTGGGATTGTACTACAGCTATTTTTACTTGGAACTTTTATGTATGGTCTAAAAATTAAAGAGATAAAACTATCTCTTTTAGTAGGAACTCTATCTCAAAAGTTTATTATAGTACCAATAATAAGTGCCATAATATTATCTTTTACCTCTCTTCCTCTCTATGTTCAAGGAGTTATATTGATGGAGATGATGACACCTTTAGCAGTAGCCAATATAAATTTAGCTTCACTTTATAATTGCCGTCCAAAAGATACTACAACACTTATACTTTTAAGTACTATCTTTTTTATCCCTATACTCTTTTTATTATCTTCTATTTTATCTAAGTTTTATATTTAAACAAACCTATTTTTCTCATAAGTACCAAGTATTTTAAATTTATTAACATAGTGTTGAAGCTCTTCAATAGAGTTTCTAACTGCTTGGCTATTGGTTGCACCATCTACATCTATGTGAAAACGGCTCTCTCTAAGTCTTCCTAATGGAATATAACTCTCTATCTTTAAAATATTAACTCTATTTTCTGCAAATCCACCAATAGCTTTATGTAGTGCTGATGGGATATTTTTTACTTTAAATATAATAGATGTAATATACTCCTTATCATCTGCAATATCTATCTCTTTTTTATTAGAAAGTACTATAAATCTAGTAAAATTATCTTTTTGGTCTTGAATATTTGCTTTTAAGACTTTTAGACCATATATTTCTGATGCTAAAGAGGAGGCTACTGCCCCAATACTTTTATCTTTTAATCTACTAACCTCTTTTGCTGAACCTGCTGTATCAAATTGAGCAACTGGTTTTATATTTAACTCTTTAAGATTTTCTCTACATTGAGCTAACCCTTGTGGGTGAGAGTAGGCGTATTTAATACTATCAATAGTGCTTCCCTCAACTCCTAACAGATAGTGTTCAATCTTTTGATAATGTTCTCCTACAATCTGTAGTTTCATTTGTGGAATTAAACCGTAAAATTCATCAACTCTTCCTGCTGTTTTATTCTCTATTGGGATTAATGCAAAATCAGCTTCTCCATCTTCAACTTTTTGCATTGCATCTTCAAATGTTTCTGTTCCAATACAATCAATATTTTTCCCAAAATATCCATAACAAGCTAAGTGAGAGTATGCCCCTGCTATTCCTTGATAGGTAACTCTTAATTTTCTTAACATTTTTTAACCTCCTTTATCATTAAAATTAAAATTATTATACATCTTTTATAATAAAAACAAACTAAATCTATTTTATAATATTAGATAAAATAGATTATCTTTTTTAGTATATTTGTGATAAAATTCCACCAAATAAGGAGAATATATGTTAAATAAAACCCTAATAATCGGTGCTGGTGGTGTTGGAAATGTTGTTGCGTTTAAGTGTGCAATGAATAGTACTACTTTTGGTGAGATTACTTTAGCTAGTAGAACCTTAAGTAAGTGTGATATAATAGCTAAGAATATACAGAAAAAAACATCTATAGAGATAAAAACTGCCAAGGTTGATGCTGATAGTGTAGATGAATTAGTAGCACTATTTGAAAAGATTAAGCCAAATATTGTTATTAATGTGGTTCTTCCATATCAAGATTTAACTATTATGGACGCTTGTTGTAAGTGTGGTGTAGATTATCTTGATACTGCAAACTATGAACACCCAGATACAGCAAAGTTTGAGTATAAAGAGCAGTGGGCAAAAGATAAAGATTTTAAAAATGCAAATATTATAGCTCTTTTGGGAAGTGGATTTGACCCTGGGGTTACTAATGTTTTTTGTGCTTATGCACAGAAACACTATTTTGATGAGATAGAGACTATTGATATATTAGATTGTAATGATGGTGACCACGGATACCCGTTTGCTACCAATTTTAATCCAGAGATTAATTTAAGAGAGGTTAGTAGCAATGGTAGATATTGGGAAGATGGGAAATGGATAGAGACTAAACCTATGGAGATTATGCAGGTTTGGGACTATCCTGAAGTTGGTAAGAGAGATAGTTACCTTTTATATCATGAAGAGATGGAGAGTTTAGTAAAACATATTAAAGGTTTAAAGAGAATACGGTTTTTTATGACATTTAGCGAAAGTTACTTAACTCACATGAAGTGTTTAGAGAATGTTGGAATGTTAGGTATTAAGCCTATTGAACATAAGGGGCAGAAGATAGTTCCTATGGAGTTTCTATCAACTCTACTTCCAGACCCTGCATCACTTGGAGAGAGAACAAAAGGTACGACCAATATTGGAATATATGCTAAAGGTAAAAAAGATGGAAAAGCAAAAAGTTTATATATCTATCAAGTAAGTGACCATGAGAAGTGTTATAGTGAGGTTATGAGTCAAGCTGTAAGTTATACAACAGGAGTTCCAGCTATGATTGGGGCTAAGATGATATTAGACAAGATTTGGAGTGGAGAGGGTGTATTTAATATGGAAGAGTTTGACCCAGACCCATTTATGGAGGAGTTAAATAGACAAGGGTTACCGTGGAAAATTATAGAAGATTATTAGTAGTTATTATTGATATTTGAACTTTTTTTGATATAATCTCTCCAAAAAGGTATAGATTTGGTTAATAGAAGAGAGATTATATATATTTTTTTAATATTTCTATTTACATCTTGTGGTAATAATCAAGAGAGTGTAGTTGAGAAAAAAGAGGTTATTGTAGTAAAATCAGTACCTAAAATTTTAAAAAAAGCTCCAACTAAAGATTATAACTTTCTTTTAAAAAGTATAGATAGTGGAAATATTAATATAAAGACAAATAGTAACTATTATAGTTTTTCAAATGTAAAAGAGCCAATAGTTCTTATAAACTTCTTTTCAACATGGTGTCCACCATGTATAGGTCAACTACCACACTTAAATAATATTCAAAAAAAGTATAAAGATAGATTATCTATTTTAGGTCTTATTTTGTATGATAATGAGTTAAAAGATAAGGATATAACTAGCTTTATAGAGTTACAGAAGATAAATTTTTTTATCTCTAATAATATGGGAAATAATCAAAGATTTGCAGATTTTATAGCCCCAAAACTACAACTAAAGCCAAATTTCTCTATCCCTTTAATGATTTTTTTTCTAAAGGGGAGATACTACACCCATTATGAGGGAGCAGTTCCTGAAGAGATGATAGAGAGTGATATAAAACAGGCTTTAGATAAATTGGGGGTTTAAAGCATTAAACATTAATACCATTTATGTTATGATAAATAAAAACAAAAGGAAAACCATTGACTTTTGAGTCTAATGGGTGATGGAGAAGTTTTAACTATGGCTGATTTAAAGAATATAGCCAAAGAGAGGGAGTTAATGGCTCAAAATCAAATTATATTAGATTTAAATGGTGTTTTAATTCAAAAATTAAAAGAGAAAGCCAAGAGTTTAAATGTAAAGATAGATGATTTAATTAAAATCATTTTAGCTGATAGATTAGGAGTTTTATAATATCCTAATCACAAAAATAAAAAACAACACCTAATCCAAAAAACCAAAAATTCCCTCAAAATTAACCAAATCCACAAAAAAAAATCGGTAAAATAAAAAAAACACAAGGGAGAAAAAATGACCATAAAACCACTACTACTAACCCTACTCACCCTACTACTAATAGGGTGCAATCCAACCAACCCAACCCCAACCAACAAAGCATTTCGCCACACCTCCACTCCCACCAATACCCAAGCAATCCTAAAGCTCGATACCAAAGGGCATACGGCACTGATAAAAGATATTATTGTAACCAAATCAGGAGATATTATCTCGGCAAGTGATGACAAGACAGTTAGAGTTTGGGATAGCACCACAGGCAAAGAGAAACAAAAAATATTGGGGCAGATTGGAGCAGGTAGTGGAGAGATATATGCTATGGCTCTAAGTCCAAATAATGAGTTTTTGGCTGTTGGGGGATTTTTTGGAAATAGTAGTAAAACTTGGGGAAATATTAGAATTTATAACTATAAAACAGGAGAGCTTTTAAAAGTGTTAAAGTCTCATAGAAATGTAGTTAATGATTTAGCTTTTAGTAGAGATGGAAAATATCTTATTTCAGGCTCAATTGATTTTACAGCTAAAATATGGAAAACAGATGATTTTAGCCTAATAGATACCATTTCATTTCATAAAGCTCAAGTATATGCTGTAAAAATTATAAAAAAAGGAAGTGACTATTTTGCAGTAACAGCAGGATATGATAACCAAATTGCTCTTTATGATATGGCTCAACGCAAAGTTGTTAATCGTGATAGAAAAAACTATAAATTGCATTCTTTAGCAGTTTCACAAAACCATATAGCTGTTTGTGGAGAAAGTAAAGAGATAGCTATCTATGATTTATCTCTAAATCCTATTACAACTATTGATGATTCAGAGACAGAACCTGCTGGATTAGCCTATTCACCCAATGGAGAGTTTTTAATAGCAGGAACAGCAACCTCTCCAAGAGATGTAAATATCTATAGTGTTAAAAGAGCGTATCAAAAAATCCAAAGCTTTCAAAAACATACCAATGCAACCATAGCAGTAGCCTTTTTAGATAACCAAACAGCCATCTCTGGTGGGGGAGATAATTTTGAGATGTATATTTGGAAGAGTAAAACAGCCCAAGTTTTAAAAAAAATAGAGGGAGCAGGAGAGATAGTATGGAGTGTGGGAGTAGATGGAGAGAGTGTTGCTTGGGGGAATAAATGGACTGCTACAAAAGGGAAAAGTAAACTTCAAAAATATATAGATTTAAAAACCTTTAATATCCAAAGAGTAACTAACCCTCAAACCTTTAAAAGAATCTCAACCAAATATAAAAACTACTCTCTAATCCATAGAAAAGGTGGAAATTATGGTAAAAGTGATGCTATCTTAGATATAAAAAGAGATGGCAAAAGAGTTGCCTCTATAATAAGAAGTTCAACCAATGGATATAGTCATAGATGTTATGGCTTTTATAAAGAGTACATTATCTCAGGTGGTTCAAATGGATTTCTAAAAATCTATAATCTAAAAGGGCAAGAGGTAGCAAACCTAGTAGGACATATAGGAGAGGTTTGGGCTATTGCTCTTGATGGGGATAGATTAGTTAGTGGTAGTGATGACCAGACTATTCGGATTTGGGACTTAAGTAAATTAAAAATGAAAAGTGAAAAACGAAAAATGACTATCTATCCCCAACTAAACCTCTTTATCTCAAAAACCAATGAGTGGATAGCATGGACTCCAAGTGGATATTATAATGCTAGTGTAGAGGGGGCTAAATATGTGGGATTTCATATCAATCAAGGCCCAAACCATGAAGCCTATTATGTAAGTGCCGATAAATATCCAAACTTTTATAGACCAGATATTATTGAGGCTGTTTTAAAAACAGGAAGTGAAAAGAGAGCTATTAAATTGGTATCTAAATATAGAAAAGTTAAAGCTGTAGATATTGTATCTGAAACACCACCTATTATCTCTTTAATTACACCATCAAATATTACTACAAGAGAGGATAGAGTAGAGATTAAACTATCTATTCAAAGCAATTCACCAATTAAAAAGTTTATAGTTCTAAAAAATGGTCAAAAGATAGATACAAGAGGAGTTCAACTAAAATCAAATCTTACACTAAATATAGATTTAGATAGTGGTGAAAATATTATCTCTATTAGAGCTAAAAACCAATACTCAATTAGTGATGAGGTGATAGTTAGAGCTACAAAAATCTCAAATAGTTCAAATCAAAATATAGCAAATATTTATAAACCTACTCTATATCTTCTATCTATTGGAGTTAGTCAATATAAAAATAGTGACTATAATTTAAAAGTAGCAGATAAAGATGCCCACGCAGTTAGTCAAATGTTTAAATCCCAAGAGGGTAAAATATATAAAAAAGTTGTGGTAAAAGAGCTATTAAATCAAAATGCTATAACCGATAATATTTTAGACGGGTTGGATTGGATAGAGAAAGAGACAACTCAAAAAGATGTAGCCATAATTTTTATAGCAGGACATGGAATAAATGATAATAAAGGAAACTACTACTTTATGAGTTATAATGGAGATGCAGAGAGACCTAGAAGAACAGCCTTAAAATGGTTAGAGATAAAAGATACAGTAGAAAATTTACCATCAAAAGTTATTCTCTTAGCCGATACTTGCCATAGTGGAAATATAACAGGTTCATCGAGAAAAAGAGATATTACAGGAGCTATTAAATCTATTTTAGATACGGGAACAGGTACTATTGTAATGAGTGCTACAACAGGTATGGGATACAGCTATGAAAAAGATGAATGGGGACATGGTGCATTTACAAAAGCCTTACTAGAGGGGATAGGAGATGGAAAAGCAGACTATCCTCCAAAAAATGGAACAGTTACTATTAAAGAGATAGATTTATATATAACAGAGAGAGTAAAAACTTTGACAGATGGAAAACAAAAACCCACTACTAAAATGCCAGACAGCATTCCTAATTTTGCTATTGGGGAGATTTAGTTTTATCTTTTTTGATATAATAGTGATATAAACTAAAAAGGATAAAAGATGGACGCATTGAAAATATATGATTATCTGCCAAACTATACTTATGAAGACTATAAACAGTGGGAGGGAGATTGGGAGCTTATAAATGGTGTACCATTTGCAATGGCTCCTGCACCTATGAAAAAACATCAGATGTTGATAGGGTATATATTTTCAGAAATTATATCTCAAATTGATAAATGTCCTAATTGTGAACTGTTGATTGACTCTGATTGGAAAATGAATTCTCAAAATATTTTAAAACCTGATGTTGCAATGGTTTGTAATGATGATAATCAAAAATATATATCTAAAACCCCAGAGGTTATTTTTGAAGTGGTTAGCCCCTCAACAGCCAAAAGAGATGAAAATTTAAAGTTTATGATATATGCAGGAGAGGGTGTTAAATATTATATCTTAGTCTATCCTGATGATTTGGTAGCAAAGGTATATAAAAATTATGATTTTAGCTTCAAAAAAGTTGGAGAGTTTGATACGGAATTATTGGATTTTGAGGGGATTAAGTGTGAGTTCTCTTTTAATTTTGGAGCAATTTTTAAAAGGTTTAGAAGATAAAATATTAAAAATCCTAACAATAGATAACCTAACAAGCATAGATATAAAGAAGACGATAAAACAAAATCTAATTATATTAATCTTTTTTGATATAATACCACTTTAGTTAGAATTGACAAAAGGTAAATAGATGTTCAATATATTTAAAAAAGTTTTTAAAAGAACAACAGAGGTTATTAATGAGATAGCCCCAAAAAAGAAAAAAAAGATTACAAAAGATGAGTTTGAGGATATTCTTTTAGAGGCAGATGTAAATTATGAGTTGGTAGAGGAGTTTTTAGACCAATTACCAGATAAATTTGATAGAGGAATGGCTTATAATATTTTAATTTCAGTCTTTCAATATAAGGCTGATTGGAAAGAGGATATAACAGATAGACCATTCGTAGATATGATTGTGGGAGTTAATGGAGCAGGAAAGACTACAACTATTGCTAAACTTACAAAATATTATCAAAAGCAGGGTAAAAAAGTTATATTGGGTGCAGGAGATACATTTAGAGCCGCAGCGATTGAACAGCTTACAAAGTGGGCAGAGAGATTAGATGTTCCTATTATATCTACAAGACAAGGACATGACCCATCAGCTGTTGTTTATGATACTATCTCTTCAGGAGTAGCAAGAGGTGTTGATAGTGTAATTATTGATACAGCAGGAAGATTGCATACGCAGACTAATTTGGGTGAAGAGCTTAAAAAGATGGTTAGAATTGCAAATAAAGCTATGAGTGGCGCACCTCATAGAAAAATGCTTATTTTAGATGGTACGCAAGGGAGTTCTAGCATAAATCAAGCAAAAGTTTTTAATGAAATGATAGGAATTGATGGTATAATAATTACTAAACTTGACGGAACAGCTAAGGGTGGTTCGGTTTTATCTATTGCAAATGAACTGAAACTACCAATATATTATATAGGAACAGGGGAACAACCAGATGACCTTATTCAATTTAAAGCCAATGAGTATGTTAATACTATTTTAGATGAGATATTTATTTAAACTATTAACACCGATATTTATACTGCTGTTAGTTATCTTCTCTTTAATGATATTAAGAGAGAGAAAACTTTTTGATACAAGAACTTTAGTTCATATTGACCCAATGCCAAAAACTTGGGAACTTATAAAAGAGAAAAAGTATGCAGATGCTGATGAGTATCTTTCATATTTTATGCAGTTTGATTATGTAAAAGAGAACCCAAAAGCAGTTGAACTCTCTCATGCTCTTAAAGAGAAAAGAGATAGTTTTGAGTATAAAAAAGAGAAACTTATAGAGGGAGTTATAGAGGGAAAAAGCGATGAAGATATTGGAAAAGTATCAGCAATAGCTTCTGATTTTTTAGTTATTGGAGATATACGAGATTTAGTAATAGAGGGTAAGCACTATATGAATGATAAAAAGGTTGATAGTGTAGTGGTTGGTCTATCTACATTGGGACTTGTAGCTACAATATCAACTATATATACATTAGGAACTACATCTTCTGCTAAAACAAGTATATCTATTTTAAAATATGGAAAAAAGGCAGGAAAAATTCCACCTTGGTTAAGTCGTGTAATTGTTAAAGAGGCAAAAATATCTAAAGAGACAAAATCTTTAAATAATGTAAAAAATATATTAGAGCCAATTTATACTCTATATAAAAAACTTGGTCTAAAACAGACTCTAAATCTACTAAAAGAGACAAAGAGTTTAAATGAGTTAAAAGGTGTTGTAAAACTATCTAAAAGATTTGGTAAAAATAGTGGAGAGTTAATAAAAGTTACAGGTAGTAAATCTATAAAATATATAAATAGTATGCCAAAAGTAAAACCAAACAGTGTTCTTTACGCCTCTACTTATGGAGATAAAGGTGTAGTTGCACTAAAAAGGTTGGGTGAGGCTAAATTTTTAAATAGAGTAAAGTTTTTATCAAGAGTTTCTAAAACTACCTATAAAGGTAATTTTGACTCTGTATTTAATAGACTTTTAAATAGTTTGCCTACTAGTTTGCTTTTTGGTATTACTTTTTTTGGAGTTTTCTATTTTCTCTATAAATCTTTTTTTATTTTTAGAAAAATTAGATTGCCTATATTAAAAACTGTAAAATAGATGAGGTTTTAAACTTCATCTATTTCAAATCATCAGATTTAGTAGCTTTAATACTATATCTATGTAGTAGTTCATTATCTATTTTTAGTGCTTTTTGTTTGTCTATAATTATTTTAGAACCATCATCATCTTCTAAAACTATATATTTATCTTTGCTATCCATTATTATTTTATAAAATTCTTTAAAATCTTTAAATGATTTTCCATTTACTTTATCTATTTTCCAAAATGATATACCATAATCACCTCTACTTAAACTTGATGCTAACACTTTAAGAAGTAGTACTATCTCTTGTTTATCTTCTTTAGGGAATTTAGTAGCTCCATATCTAAGAGATAGATTTGGTCGGCGTGATTTTCCTAATAGATTTTCAGTTAATGGTACAAAAACATATCCACCAACCATAAAGTATGTTGGCATCTTATCATACTCAAATTTTGTAAAGCTAAAGTTCTGTTCTTCTGGATGTTTTTTAAATTTTACTTTTAGATTTAATTTTTTTCCATCTCTATATACAGATAGAGTTACTTCATCTCCATATTGGTGAGCGTCTATATAGTATTTAAACTTGGTATATTGATTATCTCTAAACTTAACAGTTCCATCATTTTCTATTTTATGACCATCAATAGCTGTTATAATATCATACTGTTTTAGAACATTTTTAAATGGAGAGTTATATATAATATCAACAACTAATATACCACCCTCATCTTTATCTAGTTTAAAATACTCTTTTTGAGTAGGATTTTCTAACATCTCTGTATAAATTCCAAGTTGTGGAAAACCATCATATCTTCCATCTTCTACATCTTCTAAAAAGTGTCTAACTATATCAACAGGAACCATATATCCAATATTTTGAGACCGTGGTATCTGTTGCATTACAACCCCAACTAACTTTCCATTTGAAATAGCAGGTCCTCCACTATTACCTGGGTTTATAGCTGCATCAATTTGAATAGATAAAAAACTTTTAGCACTATGCACATAGATATTATGTTCAATTCTTGATACAATACCAGTACTTACACTAATAGTATTTCCTCCCATTGGGTATCCGTAAACTGTTACTTTATCTTGGATATTTGGTAGCTTTCCAAAAGGAAGAGGTGTTGTATCTTTAAAAAACTCTTTATCTTTGACTTCAAGTAGAGCTAAATCGACATCATGAGAGACAAATAGAACTTTAGCTTGGTATCTTTTTGTATCTCCATACTTTTTAACTTCTAAAAATGTTTGATTTGCTACAACATGAGCATTTGTTAATATTCTATTTCCAGATATTATACTACCAGAACCACTAGAACGGCGAATTGTACTATTCCATGGCTCTAAATAGTTTGGTGTTTTTGATACAGTATATATTTTAACTATTGACCTGTTTATACCATTTGCATATACTATTGAACTAAAAATTCCTAATAGTATAAAAAATTTAAATAACTTTTTCATCTAATACCTCTGTTTTAATTTTTTGTAAGTATATCAAATAAAGATAAACAATATATCAATATAAAATTAATATGATATAATTTGATAAAATTTTTAGGAGCTGTATATGGCAACAATTTCAATGGGTGACCTTAAAAAAGGTGTTAGATTAGAGTTAGATGGTAATCCATACAGAGTAGTGGAGTTTCAACATGTAAAACCTGGTAAAGGTGCTGCATTTGTTAGATGTAAGATTAAAAACCTTTCAACAGGAAAAGTAATTGAAAAAACTGTTCATGCGGGTGATAAGTTTGAAACACCTGATTTAGAGCAAAAAACTATGCAGTATCTTTATGATGATGGTGATATGTTACAGTTTATGGATACTACAACTTATGACCAAATAGGTTTAACTCATGAGCAAGTGGGAAAAGATACTTTTAATTTTATGATTGATGGAATGGAAGCAGAGATTTTATTTCATAATGGAAGAGCTATTTCAGTTGAAATTCCTCAAACAGCTACATATACAGTAGTAGAGACTCCACCAAATTTTAAAGGTGATTCACAAGGTGGTAAAAAACCAGCTAAACTTGATAGTGGTGCAGTTGTTCAAGTTCCTTTCTTTGTATTAGAGGGAGATAAAATTAGAGTTGATACTGTTGAAGGTAAATACTTAGAAAAAGCAAAATAGCATTTTAATTAGATGTAAAATAATAGATTATGGAGAGTAAAATTGAGTATTAAAGATAATATAAATGAAGTAAAAAAAGAGTTTACAACTGATGAACAGATGCTTGTATCTGCTTTTAAATTAGAAAAGTTCTATAAAAAACATAAAATTAAAATTTTTATTAGTTTAGCTATAGTAGTTTTAGCTGTAGGTGGAAAGCAAATAGCAGATTTAATAGAGCAAAATAGATTAAATAGTGCAAATGAAGCCTATTTAACACTACTAAAAGATAGTAAAAATAATCAAGCACTATCAACACTAAAAGATAAAAACCCTCTATTATTTGAACTATATAACTATAAAAATGCTGTTGAGAGTGGAGATACAAAAGCTTTGGAAAAATTAGTAGCTAGTAAAAATAGTCTTATTTCAGATATAAGTGGGTATCATCTATCTGTTTTAGAGAAAAAAGAGGCATCTTCAGATATATATAATGGTATGGCAATTATTAATAATGCAAATATTCTTATAAAGAAAGGTAAAATATCTGAAGCTAAAAATCAATTAGCACTTATTGATGAAAACTCACCTGTTTATAATATTTCAAAGATTATTAAACATTATACTATTAAAGGTAAATAATGTATAAAAGATTTTTGCTCTTAAGCTCCATAATTATACTGTTTTTAGCTGGGTGTAGTTCTAAACAGTATTATAGTCCAAAAAATATAAGTAGCAGTTCCTCTTCTCTTCTATCTAGTTCTGAAATAGTTAATTTTAATAGAGATGGTGCTACACTAAAAAATGGTACTGTTTTAACTAGAAGAGGAGTTCCAAAATTAAATCTTAAAAATGGATATAGATTTATAAATAGAACTAAAAATGGCATACTTATTGCAAATGGAGATGGATTATGCAAGATTTTAAAAAATCAAAAATCAAAAAGTATAAAATTTTCAAAAGCTCTACTTGCAGGAACTATTATAGGAGATAAACTTATATATCTATTAAGAGATAATAGTTTTGGAATATATGACCTATCTAAAAACTCTATAATATTTAATAATAAGGGTGAAAAAGTATATAGTATAGATGCAAGAGTTACAAATCCTCTTAAGGTTGATAAACTAGTAGTAGTTCCACTACTTAATGGAAAAATAACTATTTTAGATTTAAAAACCCAAAAGATAGTTAAAGAGATATTTGTAAGTACAGAGAGTTCATTAAATAATATAATCTTTTTAAGACGATTTAAAAATAGTCTAATTGTAGCAACACCACATAAGTTAATTAGTGTTAGTAATAAAGGAAGAAAAGAGTTTGTAGAAGAGATTTCTGAAGTTGCACTAGATAGTAAAAATATATTTGTATTTTCTAAAGATGGTAAAGTATCAAAGTTAGATGAGTCACTTACTGTTCAAGATGAAAAAAAGTTTAGATTTGCCCATTTTTCAGTATCTACAATATATAAAGATAGAGTTTGTATGTTAGATAAACAAGGTTATTTAATAGTTAGTAATAAAAACTTTACTAAACATAAGGTGTATGAGTTTCCAGAAGTTGATGGTTACTCTTTTGTATCAGGTGGAAAAATCTATTATAATGGAAATAAAATAAACTTAAATAGTTTAAATTATTAATGAAAGAGTTAATTCATAAACTACAAGATAAAAATCTAATTTTTAAAAAATTAACCCAAATAGATATAAAAAAGGAGTTTAATAGTCGTAAAAGAGTAGATTTATATCTTGGGGTTAATCTAAATAGATATTATGCTTGTATAATAGATGTTAAAAAAAAGAGTCGCATACTACAAAAAGAGGCATTAGAGCTTATGGAGTTTCATAAAAAACTAGAAAAATATAATGATAGTGCAATAAAAAGAAAATATATCCATATAGATGCTCCTCTATGTTCCAAAGCTAAAGCCCTTTTTCAAAAAGAGGGTTGGGTTATCTTATAATCAAAATTCAATAAAAATCAAATAACTATAAATCCCATAGAATTATTATTTTGAACACAAAAGGTATCTTTTGAGAAAAAAAGTTTAAATAGGAGTAAATTTATCTTATTTTGTAGAAAATCTTGATTTAAATCAAGAACCATTATCAAAAACTAAGATACTCTTCGGTATATTTAAATCGGAGTTAATTACTCTTAATTAAAATTCAAAGGAAGTATAATGAAAAAAACAACTATTTTATTGGGATTATTAGTAGGAACAGCACTTTTTGCAGATGTAAAAAAAGGTGAAGAGGTATATAAAGCAAACTGTGCAATCTGTCACACTATTGATGGAAGAGGTGGAATGGGACCTGATTTTAATATGGTATCATATAAGAGAACTAAAGAAGAGATAGCAAGTTATGCAAAAGACCCATACTCTTTATCTGAAAAGTTCGGATATAGCTCTAATGCAATGCCAACACTTCCATTAGAAGATGAGGAGTTTAAAGATGTAGCCGACTATGTTAGTTCATTAGTTAAGTTTAAAGAGTGGATGATTAAAAGAAAAGATAGTAAAAAAGAGTTAGTAAAAGTTGAGGATAATAGTACTAAAATAGATAGTTAACTATCTATTTTAATAACAGACCTTTTTATCAGAAATTACCCCTATATTGTTAATACCATACTTATCTTGTAATCTATATATATCTGAGCGTTTCATTTTTCCTAATGATTTAAAGAAACCTCCTGATATATACATACTATTTTTTACTTTTAGAGGTGTATTCCCCTTTATTACAGCATATTGATATGGCTCATAGTGTTTAATGCTATTTGGATTTTTTGAACGCTTTAAGGCATCTAGTTTAGAAGATATGTAATATTTTCCTGTTAAATATCTTGATATTTCACTCTTTGTACTCATATTTCTCATACCATACATATATCTTTTAAAATCGTTGTAGTATTTACAATCAACATCATCTACACTTAAACTATCTTGACACTTTGTTAAACTTCCTGACTT
Organism: Campylobacteraceae bacterium; assembly: GCA_027065385.1. Classification (GTDB taxonomy): domain Bacteria; phylum Campylobacterota; class Campylobacteria; order Campylobacterales; family Sulfurovaceae; genus UBA1140. Next base: position 14,501 of record JAMOOP010000011.1, read on the forward strand.
ATAAGCAATAACAGAAGCATCTAAACTTTTACCTATTCTATTATAATGAATAAACTTATTGGCAAGTTTTATAATACTTGATTTTGGATTAAATGGATTATTTGGCTCTCCATACATCATATAAAAGTGCATAGTAAGTTGTAAAGGACCAAATGCACCAGTTGAAGAGAGTGCAAATATATTTCCTCTTGACTCTAAATAGGTTAAAATTACTAAAAGTTTATAGGCATCTAATCTACTTATACCTGTTTTTTGAGATAACTCTAAAGCTACAGCACTATACTCAACATTAAAAAGAGCAATATATCGTGCAAATTGCTCACTATCTCCAATTTTCCCCCTATTTATGCCAAATACCTTTTCAGCTTTTTTTACTCTTTTAGCACTTAAACTCATATCAATACCACTATTTTCATAAGACCACCTAATAAGTGGATATAGATATGATACATCATTCATCATTTTTCTTTTAGTTAACTCCTTATAAAACTCCACCTTCTCAACAGGCTCTTCAAACCCTTGTTGTTTTTCAAAACAGTGAAGTTGATGTGTTGTAATGCTGTTTTTATGAGTAGCAAAGTAGTTATTAAAAAAGCTAAACTTATTAAAAAAGTTTTTATCACTATAGGCAATAGCCAACCATCTATTTATATATTGAGTTTTACTTAAACTATAAGGGTAAAGAACTGTATCAAAATATATCTTCTCCGAACCATTAAGTGACCTATAAAACTGCTTTTTACAACTATAATTATCTATAAAAAACTGCTCTAAACTCTGATTTTGAGAAATCTCCATTCTCCAAAACTGTTTAGATGTAGAACATTTAGCATAAATTTGTGTAGAAAACAGCATTAGCAAAAAAGCAAGTGTTAGTTTATGTTTCATAATAATCTCCTTTATTTAAAATTATACTATAAATTTGTTATTATTAATATATTTTAAATAAACTACTCTTTATAGATAAAAAACTTATGCTAGAATTAAATCTAAAAGTTTAGAGTTTATTCTAAAATCTGAGCTATTTAGCTTTTTAATAATATCTAAAATCTCATTACGATTTAGTCTATTTTCAATATATAAAAATCGTAAAATACCAACTAAACCAATAATTTCAATCCCTTGTTTTTGGGCAAATCTACGACCTTTTTTTTCATCTATGATTAGAGGAAGTTCTCTCTCTATAGCCATAGCAATAGAAGCAGACTCTCCACTATCAAGAATATAATTTATCTCTTGAAATATAGATTTACTTTTATAAGTTTGAATAGATATAAACCCTTTATCAATCTCATTATCAAGATATTTTTTTGCATTTTGCTTTGCAGATACCTCATTATACACCTCATAAGGGATAATAATAGAGTCTATAAACAGTTTTAAAACTCTAAATTCATCAATATTAATAAGTGTAATTAAAATAGTAGCATCAGAGATTATCATCTTTTAGCATACCTTTTAGCTACACTAATTTGATTATCTATCTCTTTTTGGTCATAATCTAACCAATCAATACCCAAACGATTAACCAAACTCATAGCTTCCTGCTTAGAGATTTCAAGAAACTCTGCCATTTTTCCAAGTGAAATAGCTCCTTTTTTATACTGCTCTATTGCAACTAAATTCTTAATACCAATAGAGAGTGTATCATCATTTAATGGAATTGTTATTCCTATTGGTTTGCTATGTTTAGTAATAAATACTGACTCATTATTAGCTAAATATTTTGTCATATTTGATGGATTATTTTTCAAATCTCTTATAGCTACAGTTCTCATAAATTCTCCTTTAAAAATACTACAAATTGTAGGTATATTATATCATTTATATCTTAATGAAGATTTTATAATAATCTCAAAAATCTTTTCTAAAAAGATTTATACTATAATTGCACTATGAAAAAAATATTATTAATAATACCACTAATTTTTGCTACATCTGCATTTTCTAAACTAAATATAATAGTCTCAATTCAACCTGAAGTTGAGTTTGTTCAAAAGATAGGAGGGGATAAAATAGATGTCTCTTTAATGGTAGAGGCTGGGGCTTCTCCACACACTTATGAACCAAAGCCATCTCAAATGAGAGATATAAGTAGGGCTAGTTTATATTTAGCTATTGGGGTGGAGTTTGAAAAGAGTTGGTTAGATAGATTTAAAAACCAAAATATCAATCTAAAAATTATAGATATATCTAAAAATATAGAAAAAATAGATAATAATCCTCATATTTGGACATCTCCTACAAATATTAAAGTTATAGCTTTAAATATATTTAAAGCTTTAAGTAGTAGTGATAGTAATCATACAAAATATTATAGAGAAAATCTTGAAAAATTTTTAAAAGAGGTAAATCAAACAGATACTCAAATAGAAGAGATATTGAAAGATATACCTAAAAATAGTATATTTATGGATTTTCACCCTGCTTGGGGATATTTTGCTAAAGAGTATGGTTTAAAAGAGTTATCTATTGAGGTTAATGGAAGAGAGCCAAAACCTAGAGAGCTTATAGAGATAATTAAAAAAGCTAAAAAAGAGAGAGTAAAAGCTATATTTACACAACCTGAATTTTCAGATAAATCTGCTCAAATTATTGCTAATACTCTTCATATAAAAGTTATTAAAATCTCCCCTTTAGCTAAAAATTGGAATGAAAATCTAATAAATTTAGCAAAAGCTATAGCCAATAGAGAGTTAAAATAGTGAATATAGTTGAGATAAAAGATTTATCATTCTCTTATGGTAAACAGAAGATTTTAGAGGATATAAATCTAATAATAGAAGAGAGGGATTTTTTTGCAGTGATTGGCCCTAATGGTGGTGGAAAATCTACTCTTCTTAAACTTATATTAGGGATAATTCTTGTTCAAAAAGGAGTTATTAAAACTTTTGGAGAGATACCTAAAAAAAATTTAGCAAAAATTGGATATGTTCCTCAAAATACAGATGTAAATATAGATTTTCCAATAAAAGTTATAGAGGTTGTTTTAATGGGGCATATTGGAACAAAAAGACCACTATTTGGGTATGCTAAAGAGGAGATAATGTGTGCTATGGGTGCATTAGCACAGGTTGGAATGGAAGATTTTGCACAAAAAAAGATAGGTGAGCTTTCAGGTGGTCAGAGACAGAGAGTTATGATAGCTAGAGCTTTATGCGCTCACCCTAAAATTTTAATATTAGATGAACCAACTGCCTCTATAGATATTGAGGGACAAAAAAAGATATATGAACTTTTAAAATTTTTAAATAACTCAATTACTATAATAGTTGTAAGCCATGATATATCTATTGTTTTAGAGTATGCCAATAAAATAGTACATATTAATAAAAGACTTACCTATCACCATTTAAATAAAGAAGAGAAAGAGAGATTAAATATGGCAGGTCACTTTTGTGAGGTTGAACTATTTAATATCTTAAAAGGAGATCATAAATGATAGAGGCTTTATCTTATGAGTTTGTTCAAAATGCTATTATTGCAGGATTGTTAGTCTCTATAGCTTCAGGGATAATTGGCTCTTTAATTGTTGTAAATAGAATGGTATTTTTAGCAGGTGGAATTGCTCACACCTCTTATGGTGGTATAGGTTTGGCTATATATTTTGGACTACCTATATTTTTAGGAGCATCACTGTTTGCTGTTCTTTCTGCTTTTATTATAGCCTTTATTACTTTAAATCATAGGGGAAGAATGGATACCTTTATCGGTCTAATGTGGGCTGTTGGTATGGCTTTGGGAGTTGTTTTAATAGATTTAACAGATGGGTATAGTGTTGATTTAATGAGTTATCTATTTGGCTCTATTTTAGCTGTAAGTCATAATGATTTATACTATATGGGAACTCTTTTAATAGCTACTATTTTAATAGTAACTCTTAGATATAGAGATATTTTAGCTGTATCTTATGATAGCGATTATGCAAAACTAAGAGGAATTAATGTTAAGTTTTTTTATACTCTAATACTAGTGCTATCAGCACTTACAGTAGTAGTTGCCATTAAAGTTGTGGGTCTGATTTTGGTTATAGCACTTTTAACTATACCTGTATATATTGCAGAAAAATTATCTAATACTCTATATATGATGATGATACTATCTGGTATATTCTCATCTATTTTTACTATTAGTGGACTTATTTTATCTTATCTATATAATATCTCTTCAGGTGCTTCTATTATTTTAGTATCAGCTTTATCTTTATTTGTTTTTTTGATTTTCAGTAATTTAAGATTAAGATAGAATTTAATAGTTTTCTTAAGGAATAAATTTTAGTTTTGGGATACAATTTTGTAATAAAGTAGAGCTAAAAGGATAAGTTTTATGTCAGAGATAAGATACTCTAAATTTGATAATAAGTATGTAATTATTGCACCTGAAAGATTTCATAAACCTCTTAATGCAGATTGTAGTCATGATGACGATAGTAATAAGTGTCCATTCTGTGTAGGAAGAGAAGATAAAACAACAAAAGAGATTTTTTCAATAAGAGAAGATGGAGAGTGGAAAGTAAGAGTTGTTCCTAATTTATATACAGCTCTTAATTTGGAGACAAAGTTTAATTCAAAAAGAGATAGATTTTTTGAAAGTTTTTCAGGCTTTGGTATGCACGAAGTTATTATTGATACTCCAAGACATATTAGTCTGTTTGATTTTACTCAAAAGGAGTACTTTTATCTTTTAAAAGCTATTAGATGTAGAGTTGAAGATTTAAAAAAGGATATGAGGATTAAGTATTTATCTATTTTTAAAAATTATGGACTAAATGCAGGAGCTACTAAATCTCACCCACATTCACAAATAGTTGGTATGCCTGTTCTTCCTGTAGCTAAACAAGAATTACTTAGACGAGAGTTTAAATATTATAAAAATCATGGTAGAAAACTTTTAGCTGATATTGTAGAAGATGAAATAAAAGATAATAAAAGAGTTCTTTTTAAAAATAGAGATTTTATCTCATTTATGCCTTACGCTTCACTATTTCCTTTTGAGGTAATGGTTACAACACTAGATGGCTCCTTTTCATTTACAAATTTCAATGATAGTAAAATAGATGAGTTAGCAAAAATTTTACAAAAAACTATAAATATACTATATAAAGAGATAGGAGAGTTTGATTTTAATATAGAGTTTTTTGAACCACCAATTAATAAAAATTTTGATACAGAAGAGTTTTTCGATAGTATAGAGAGATTTCACCTATTCTATATTAGAATTCGTCCAAGAATTTTTAATTTGGCAGGATTTGAAGTGATGAATGAGATGTTTATAAATCCAGTTGAACCTGAATTTATAAAAAAAGTTTTAGATGAGTTTAGATAAACTTATCTAATCTATAATCTTACTAATAGGTAACTCAACTATAGATTTAGCACCCTCATCTTTAAGTTGAGGAATAATATATCTAACTACTGAACTATCAACAACAGCCATAATATCAACCCAATCACCTTTTGCTAAATGAGATATAGTTGGATTTTCACTTGGTATTATCTCTAAAATCTTATCTAATTTACTTTTAGGAACATTTAACATTAAACACACTTTTGGCACTGCATCTATTACAGATTTTAGCATCATAACTATTCTATCTATTTTTTGTCTCTTTTCTGGGTCTTGATAAGACTCTTTATTTGCAATAAATCTAGTAGTTGTCTCTAATACAGTATCTATAATTTTTAAATTATTAGCTCTAAGAGATGAACCAGTCTCTGTAATCTCTACAATAGCATCAGCCAATTCAGGAACTTTAACCTCTGTAGTTCCCCAACTAAACTCTACATTAACATTAACACCTTTTGCACTAAAGTAGTCTTTTGTTAAGTTAACAACCTCTGTAGCAATAGTTTTTCCCTCTAAATCCTCTGCACACTTATAAGGTGAGTTCTCTTTTACTGCCAATACCCATTTAATAGGTTTAAAGCTCTGTTTAGCATAAGTTAGTTCAGCCACTTCAATAATATCAGCACGGTTTTCTTTTATCCAATCTAAACCAGTCAATCCACAATCTAATTGACCACCCTCTACATATCTAGCCATCTCTTGGGCTCTAATTAACATACATGAAAGCTCTTTATCATCAATTGTTGGGTAATAGTTTCTCTCTCTAACCTTAATATTATATCCAGCCTCTTTAAATATTTTAAGAGTTGACTCTTGAAGACTCCCTTTTGGTATGCCTAATTTTAAATTCATATTATTTCCTATTTTTTTTTGGGAATTATACACTTTTTTAATCTATTCTAGTATAATAATTTAAAAAAGATTTTACTAAATAATGAATTTATATATTGATATGGGTGGAACTAATTTACGCTACCAGATAGAAAATAGAGAGATAGTTATATCTAAAGAGAGAGATATTATATATTTTTTAAAAAAACTTACTAAACAAGAGTCTAAAATAGATAGAGTTAATATCTCTTTTGCAGGAGAGATTAGAGAAAATATTATATTTTCAGCTCCAAATATAGATATAGAGAGATTAGATTTAAAGAGTGTTTTTCCAAATATAGAGTTTAGAGTTGAAAATGATTTAAACTGTGCAGTTTTAGCAGAAAGTAGATATTGGAAAAGTAAAGATATAGTAGCACTATATATTGGAACAGGAATTGGTGCAGGGGTTATAAGTGGTGGAGAGCTTTTTAAAGGCTCATCTAATTTAGCAGGTGAGATAGGTCATATACCTTTTAAAAAAGCCCCTTTTCTTTGTGGCTGTGGAAAAGATAACTGTATAGAGCTGTTTTCTAGTGGAGGTGCTATTGTAAAATGGGCTAACTATTTAGATAAAGATTTTAAAATATTAGATAAATTACCCCCAAATTTATATGGTGATTTTTTAGAAGGAGTCTTATATAGTTCATCTATTTTAATTACACTTTTCAATCCTAAAGTTCTAGTTTTAGGTGGTGGAGTAGTAGAGAAAAATAGTTTTTTAGTAAATTATATTCAAGATAAAATCTCTAAATATGCTTTTAATCCTAGTTTAAAGGATTTAAAAATAGTTAAAACTAAACTAAAAAATGCCCCATTAGAGGGTTGTAGATTATTATGATATTATTTACTAATATGTCTTAAATATTTATCTCAATAGTAGCAAAAAATAATGATATTTAAGAAATAAAGCTATAAATATACTCCTACTTTAATCTATATATAATAAAAAAACGCTATAATTTCACATATTATAACAAA
>JAMOOP010000012.1 GCA_027065385.1 Campylobacteraceae bacterium
TAAAACAGATACAACACAACAAAATGAACAGGATTATCTGCTTAATCATAATCTATGGTATATCTATCTTTTAGCATTCTTTTTAATGTTGGTATTTTATATTTTACCAACACAAATGCCATTTTTGATGATAAATAAATTTAATGCAAGTGGAACTTTAACTGGAAATATTATCGCAACTGCTTTTATTTTTAATGCTATTGGAGCTATGAGTTTTACAAAGTTAAAAAGAAAATATAAACATAGCACTATTTATATGATAGGTATGAGTATCATTGCAATTGGATTTATCGCTATTGGAAATGTAACAAATGTACATTTTTTCTTTTTCACATCATCTATTATGGGACTTGGTGGTGGAATACTTATAGCAAATATGACTACTTGGATGTTAAGTGTTGCTCATCATTCAAAAAGAATAAAATCTTCTTCATATCTCACAAGTGCATTATTTGCAGGACAATTTTTTTCACCACTTATATCTCATCCTATTGTAGAATATTTTGGAGTACAAGAGTTTTTTATTGTGAGTGGATTTGGGTTGTTTATTATTATTGGAGTATTTATTTTAAGACAGAAGCTAATTAAGGCTGTCTAATTAATATAGCTCCTAATATTAATTATGGAGCTACTATTATTGCCATCTGTTACATTCCTTTTAATTAGTCTGTGCTGTTATATTAAATTTTGCTTCATAACTTTGAGTTTTATCTCTATTAAAAACCATAAATTCTTGAACTGTTACAATAACTCTTATATTATCACCATTTTTTGATACAACCACATAAGCATAAACATCTTCTTGTGCAGAATTTGTAAGAATATTTGACTCTACTTTATAATAATCAGAATTAACATTCAAATCAATATTATTGATAACAATACTAAATGTTCCATACTCTATATCAAGATTATCATCCTCTATAAAATATCCTGTCATTGAAAGATTAACTTTTCCATTACTTTGTTTATTTAAAGTTGGTCCCATCACTTGATTACCATAATTATATTTAGCTACCGAAAAATTATAATTTTTATGGTTTAAAGTAACATCCATCTGACCTAAAATATTATAATCACTCATAGGTTCTAATGGCTCAATGACTTCTTTTACAGTTGCTGTATCACCATCATCAGAACTTTCTTCATCTTCATCTTCATCTTCATCTTCATCTTCATCTTTATCTTCATCCTCTTCATCATCTCTATCGTCATATCTATCGTCATTTTCTCTATCATCAGAATCACTACTTGCCTCATCGCTATCATAATCGCTATCCCCTTCATAGGAGTTAGAAGAGGAATTATCATTATCATCATCATCTTCTTCTGACTCTTCTGATGAACCTTCATCTTTTCCTGAATCATAATCACTGTCCATAGAATATGATTTTTTAATTACTTTTTGTAATGTTGCTTCTCCAATATCATACATTTTAATATCTTCTTTAAATGTTGACTCAACTGGTGCTAAAATCGTTTGATTACTGTTTTGTACCTCATCAATATTTCCTGTCTCCACAGTTGTCGTATACCTATCAATATTTTCACTCTCTCCACAGCCATATAAAAAGAAACTAAATATTAGACTCAATATTGTTTTAATAAAAATATTTTTCATCACTTATCCTTTATTTTTTAAATGACCGACTATCAGTCGCTTAAAAGAATTGTATGTTTTTATTAGACTTCTTGCAAAACTAATGAAAATGAAGTTTATAAGTATCTCAAAAGTATTAACGATGAGAGACTTCCAGTATCAGTGGATTGAGTTTTGCAAGAAGTCTATTGCTTAATTAGAGGTAAATAAATAATCAATGATAATTTTTAAAATTGTAATATTTATACAAATTTTATTATGTTAAAATGAGACAAAGGGGAAATAAAATTATGAATACTAAACACCATCTAAAAATTATTATTGCTTTTACATTTATAATCTTTTATGCTATTTTCTTTACAATAGCAAATAACGATAAAAATAGTAGAATTAATGTTATTTTACAAGAGCATATAGCTAACTTAGATACTCAATACAATCTTATTAAAAGTTACTTTTTTCTTGATGTAAATTCAATTAAAATTGTTTTAAAAAATGATAAAAAAATTCAAAAACTATTTAAAGAAGCTAGTTTAGCTTCAGATAATAGAAAAAATTATTTAAGAAAAGAGTTACAGGATTACTTAACTCCTCTCTATACTAGAGTATTTAAAAGAGGTATTTTCCAATTACAGTTTGTTTTTAAGAATAACAGATCTTTTTTAAGAATGCATAAACCAGAAAAATATGGAGATGATTTAAGTGATGTCAGATATAGCTTTGTTTATGCAAACTCTCAACAAAAAGAGATTTGGGGATTTGAGCAAGGAAGAACAACACACGCATTTAGATATGTATTTCCTTTTTATGATGAGGAGGGAAATCATATAGGAGCAATTGAAACATCACTTTCATCAGATTTTATTCAAAAAAAGCTTCTAAAAGCAAGTAAACTTCATTCCCATTTTTTAGTTAATAGAAAAATATTTCATACAAAAGCTTGGAATACAAAATATCTAATAACTAACTATGTTCCAAGTATAGAACACAGAGATTATATGTATAGTCTAGTAGATGAGATTCATACAGAGGAGATAAATAGAGTTGAACAGGAACTTTTAAAACCTTTACAGGAGAGTATCAGTAAAAAAATAGCTTTTAAAACCTCGTTTGCTATTTATCACGATATAAAAGAGAGTGTAAAAGTTCTAAGTTTTTTACCTATAAAAAATATAAAAGAGAAAGAGGTTGTTGCCTATTTAGTTTCATACGTTGATGATAGTAATATATTTGAGATACAGATACACTTTTTAGCACTTGTTATAAGTATATTTTTTATTTTATTGGCTTTGAGCTATTTTATTTATGTAAATTTACAAGCTAAAAATGAGTTAGAAATATATGAAAAAATAATTTCAAAAACTAAAAGTCATATGTCTTTTATAGATACAAACTATATATATCAAGCGGTAAATAATATGTATTTACTAGCACATAATAAATCAAGAACTGAAATTATAGGACACTCTGTTCCAGAACTATTTGGTGAAGATATATTTAAGGAGCATATAAAAGATAGATTGGACTTATGTTTAAATGGTGAAGAGGTTCACTATTCTGATTGGTTTGAATTAGAGGGTCTAGGATTGGTTTATCTGGAAATTTCTTACTATCCATATATTGTCAATAATATAGTTCAAGGAGTAGTTATTAGCTCAAATGATATAACAAAACTTCACAAGACACAAGAGAAATTAAAAGAGCTAGTAAACAGAGACCAACTGACAAATCTTTACAATAGAAGATATTTTTATAATGTTGTTGAAGATATTATCAGTTTAGAAAAAAGGGAAAAAGCATCCCTTAGTATTTTGATGATAGATATAGATAAATTTAAAAATGTAAATGATACCTATGGACATGCAAATGGTGATGAAGTTATAAAATCCTTAGCTAACTTACTAATGGCACATACAAGAAAAAGTGATGTAGTAGCAAGAATAGGAGGTGAAGAGTTTGTTGTTCTTTTACCAAACACTTCAAAAGAGTCCGCTTTTAAATTTGCAAATAAACTAAGAGTGTTTACACAAGAGAATAGAGTAATTACTGATGATAAACAGGAGATAAAATTTACTATTAGTATAGGTGTTGATTTAGTGAATTTGGAGGAGGAAAAAACTATCGAAAAAGCATTGGTTAGAGCAGATAATGCACTCTATCTAGCGAAAGAGAGTGGAAGAAATAAAGTTTGTTACGGAGAATAAATTATGCAAGTACATGAAGAATTACCAACAGAACACGAAGATAAATTAATAGCTTTTTTACATAAGCTAATTAAATTAGCTGTAAAAGTTTTAGCAGTTCTTATGGTATTAGTTATATTTTTTGGTGTTATAGATGTTATATATGTATTATATAAAAATTTAATGACCCCTCCTATTCTGCTATTAAATATCAGTGATATATTTAAAATATTTGCTGCTTTTTTAGTTGTTTTAATAGCCATCGAAATTTATCAAAATATTGTTCTTTATTTAAGAACAGACGTAATTCCTATTAAGTTAGTTATAGCAACAGCACTTATGGCGATAGCAAGAAAGGTAATTATTATAGATTTCAATACCGTGACACCTGACTATATTTTTGCAACTTCAGCAGTTGTTTTATCTTTAGGTATCACCTATTATTTAGTAGGTCATTTTCATACAATTTTAAGCTAATCACAAGAAACATTAGTCAGGTTTCCTAAAAAAGATGGATTATTCCTACAAGAATCATGAATTCGTTTCATAATTAGCTTTTTATCCTTTGGTTTATT
>JAMOOP010000013.1 GCA_027065385.1 Campylobacteraceae bacterium
AACCTGTTTTAGTGTCTGTTGTGAGGCATTTGATGGAAGATTTTTATATTCACTCTCTTCTTTTAATATATGATAAGCTTTTTTATATGATAGATACTCCTTAGTTTTAAAAAAATGTTGTCTAACTTTATATAGTGCTTTATTATACAAATCTTTTGAACTTCTTGTTAATCTTTTTAGGATTTTTAATTTTGTTCTATTTTTACTTTTGATTTTTATATTTGTTGTTAAAAGCACTTCTTTACTCTTTAGTTTATTTATGTTAAAAATAATTATACTATTTTTTTTATTAAAAAAAGTATCTTTTTTGATATAATTTGCCTAAAAGCTCAAATTCATCTCCACCTTATTGCTTTCGCAATTAAGATGGAGTTTTCTTTGAGGAGATTGATAAAATAAACTATATAAGTAAAAATTACTCTAATTCAAACTATCAGACAAAAATAAGAGATAAAAATGCTAGTATAGAAGTTTTAATTACAAATTATAAACTACCAAAAATAGAAAATAGACAACCTAGTTTATTTGATTTATAAAAAAGGGGAGAATTAAGTATGAATTTATGGATATTAACAGAAGAGAGACCTAAAAAAGAGGTAATAATAAGAGTATGATTATTTACGATTTAAAAGTAACAATAGTGGTGATTTAAAAAATAATAAGTTTGTAAAAGAGCAACTATATATATTAAACAAAAAAGGTAACATTTGAAAAATATTTCAATATTTGGAACAAGTAGTGATGCGGGAAAGTCAACTATTACATTTGTAATAGCAAAAATTATACAAGATTTAGGTTATAGTGTAGCACCTTTTAAGGCTCAAAATGTATCTAATAATGCAATGGTTGCAGATGATGGAAGTGAGATAGCTGTAGCTCAATATTTTCAAGCAGATGTTTTAGGAGTTCCTACAAGTTATCATTTAAATCCTGTTCTTTTAAAATCTGGTAGAAAAAGTTCAGCTTCATTAATTGTTAATGGAAAAGTTATACAAGATAAAGATGTAAGAGAGTACTATAGAGATTTAGATGAGTTAAAACCAATAGTAGCTAAAGCTTTTAGATATTTAGATAGTAGATATGATTGTATTATAGCAGAGGGTGCAGGTAGTCCTGTTGAGCTTAATCTAATGGATAAAGATTTATCAAATATCTTTATAGCCTCTGAATTTGATACAAAAATTATTTTAGTAGCAGATATAGAAAAGGGTGGAGTTTTTGCATCTATTTGGGGAGTTTATAATCTTTTGCCTAAAAAGCTTAGGGAGAATGTTATTGGAGTTATTATTAATAAGTTTAGAGGTGATTTAACTCTATTTGATAAGGGTATTAAAATTATAGAAGATGAGTTTAAAATACCCGTTTTAGGGGTTTTACCCTATATCCCTTTTAATTTGGGTTTTGAGGACTCTCAATCTCTTATAAACTATAAACAGAAAAATAGTTTAAATAGTAAAAGAGTTGGAGTTATTGCTTATCCTACTATGAGTAATTATAATGATTTTGAACCTTTAATTGCTAGAGATGATATATCTTTAGAGTTTATAAAGAGTGATATAGATTTAAATAGTTTTGATGAGGTAATATTAGCTGGTTCTAAACTTGTTATAAAAGATTTAGAGTGGTTAAAAGAGGTAGGACTTTTTAGACGATTAAAGAGAACAAAAACTAAAATATTGGGTATTTGTGGTGGGTATGAGATGATGTTTAAGAAGTTAATAGATAAAGATAATATTGAGTCTAATATTAGCTCTATTGAGGGGTTGGGGTTTATTAATGATAATATTATTTTTCAAAAAGATAAAATAGTAAAACGAGGAGAGTATAATATATTTGGTAAAAGAGTAAAAGGGTTTGAGATACACCATGGAGTTAGTAAAAAATATCCACTTTTCTTTGAAAAAGATAATATAAGAGGTACATTTGTGCATGGTATTTTCGATAATAGAGAGTTTAAAGAGTATAAAAAAGAGACTATAGATAATTTTGTAGATAAAATGAGAGAGAGATTAAATATTAATAAGATTATAAGAGGACTAAATATTTAATCCTCTTTTTACTAATCGAATTGTTCTTTTAAAATATCTTTAGCCTGTATCATATCTTTATCACCTCTTCCTGATAGATTAATAAGTATTACCTTTCCCTCTATATCTTCTTTTTTCATCTTTTTCAAATATGCTATAGCGTGAGATGACTCAAAGGCTGGGATAATTCCCTCTTTTTGAGATAACCACACAAAAGCCTCTAATGCCTCATCGTCTGTAATATGGTCATAAGTTACAATATTTTTATCTTTTAAGTAAGCATGTTCTGGTCCAATACCTGGGTAATCAAGTCCTGCTGATATTGAGTGTGCTTCTAAAATCTGTCCATCTTCATCTTGAAGTAAGTAGCTTAGTTGTCCATGAAGAACTCCAGCACTTCCTTTAGCTAAAGAGCAACCATGTTTACAATCAAGTCCATATCCACCTGCTTCTATTCCAATACACTCTACATTCTTATCTTCTAAAAAATGATTAAAAATCCCTAAAGCATTAGAGCCACCACCAATACATGCGATAATTTTATCTGGTAAACAGTTCTCTGCACTCTTTAATTGAGATTTAGCCTCCCAACCAATAATTGATTGTATATCTCGTATCATCATAGGGTAGGGGTGAGGACCTGCTACTGTTCCTATAATATAAAATGTATCTCTTGCATTTGTAACCCAATGTCTAATTGCATCATTCATAGCATCTTTAAGGGTTTTACTTCCACTCTCAACTGCATGAACTTTAGCACCTAAGAGTTTCATTCTAAATACATTTAACTCCTGTCTTGCTACATCTTTTGCACCCATAAAAATTTCACACTCTAACCCAAAAAGAGAGGCAACTGTAGCAGTAGCTACCCCATGTTGTCCTGCTCCCGTTTCAGCTATAACTTTCTTTTTACCTAATCTTTTAGCCAAAATTGCTTGTGCTACTGTATGGTTTATTTTATGAGCTCCTGTATGGTTTAAATCTTCTCTTTTTAGATAGATTTTGGCATTTAATTCTTTTGATAAATTTTCGGCAAAATATAAAGCTGATGGTCTTCCTACATAGTTTTTATAGTAGTAGTCAACTTCACTCCAAAAATCTTTATCAAATCTAACTCTCTCATAATCAACTCTAAGTTGTTCCAATACAGGCATAAGTGTTTCAGGTACAAATCGTCCACCATAAATACCAAAATGCCCATTGGTATCAGGGTCATGTGGACTTGTTTTTGGTATATATATATCTTTATAATCTTTCATATCTCTTCTTTATAAAATAAGTTAGAGGATTATATCTTATGGGTGCTTAATTATATTATTATATTTAATTTTGATATAATTTCAGTAAAAAAAGGAATAAATTATGGCAACTGTACTAATACCATTAGCAAAAGGTTTTGAAGAGGTTGAGGCTGTATCATTAATTGATGTAATGCGTAGAGGTGGGATAGAGGTTATAGTAGCATATCTTGATGGAGAGTTTGATACCAATTTAGTTTTAGGAGCAAATGGAATAACTATTCAAGCTGATGTATCTATAAAAACCGTTATAGCTGATGATTTTGATATGATAGTTTTACCTGGTGGTTGGGACGGAACTTATGCTTTAGCTGATAATAGAAAAGTTCAATCACTTTTAAAAGAGTTTAAAGAGAAAGAAAAAGTAGTTGGGGCTATATGTGCAGCACCTTACGCTTTAAATAAGGCAGGAGTTTTAGGAGATGACTATACTTGTTATCCAAGTGTAGAAGAAGAGATAAAAAAAGATGGATATAGAACAGATAAAATGGTAGTAACTGATGGAAATATTATGACATCAAGAGGACCTGGTACTGCTTTATGTTTTGGTTTAGAGATAGTTAAAAGATTAGTAGGAGTTGATAGTTATAAAGCAGTTAAAGAGGGAATGCTTTTGGATTTTTGTAAATAGTTCAGATTAATCTATCTGAACTTTTAATTTTTCTGATTATGTTTAATAAACTCATCAATATACCCTTTTATTCTAGCTTTTTCTCCTTTATCTTCCATCTGTTCGTTCCACTCTTTTAAAGTATCAAAACTCCAATTTTCAAATTGATAGTTTTTATAGGTGTTTTTCCACTCCTCTAATCTCTCATCTTGATTTATATCTTGTGCATTTTTTAAAATATCAAGCATTTCCATTTGAGGTTTTGTATCTGGTTTGTCTAATAGGTACTCATTTGCTAAGTCTATATAGGTTGTATCATCACTATTGGTTATAAGTGCTAACTCTATGTTATTTATAACTGCATATTCAAAATTTGTAGATGAGCTTTTATCATCTCTATCTTTATATTTATCAATAATTTTATCTAGCATCTCCATAGACTCCTCTTTATTTTGGAGTAGATAACTTTTATAAAAAAGTGCATCAGCAACTTTGTTTTCAAATTCACTACCCTCAAAAGAGTCAAATCTATTTATAATATCATCATAAACCTCCATAGCTTCATCATTAGATAGTTGATACGCTTTTGCAAACTCTGCATTGATTACCTCTTCTAAAAAACTTTTATCTGTACTATCTTTAAATTTATCTATGATTTCATCATAAACTTCAATTTTCTCTTCACCCTCTAACATATAGGCTTTAGCATTTTGAGCTAATGCATACTTTTTAAGAAGTTCTTTATTGTTACTATCTTTAAATTTTTCTATAATGTCATCATAAACATATATAGCCTCATCTCTATCTAGTAGTAGAACTTTATTTTTTTGTGCATTAAAATAGAGTTTTAAAAGTTCTATGTTATCACTATCTTTAAATCTATTAACCACTTCATCATAAGCTTTTATAGCCTCAATATTATCATGAGTATAATTCCTATATATATAGGCTTTTAAAAAGTTTGCTCCTGCAAAATCTTTTAAGAGTTTAATATCAGTGGTATTTTTTAATTTCTTTATAATCTCATTATATTTTTTTAGGGCATCTTTATAGTTCTCTTCATTCGTAAAACTATCAGCCTCTTTAAATAGAAGTTGAATATCACCTTTTAGGCTACTTTTTTGTAATATAGGTTTTATCTTTTTAATTTCATTATTAGTTATATCTTCTTCATCATTAAATTCAATTTTATCTTCAATAATTTCAGCACTATTAGTATCAAATATAATCTCTTTTGGACTACTCTCTTTTTGAATATCATCAAAAAAGGTAGATTTCATACTAAAAAGTGATGCAAGGGCAAAAACAGAGAATAAAAAATTTTTTAACATATTGTCCTCCTAAAATATTGATTTTATTATAGCATACATTTTATAACAATTAAAAATAAAATATCACTTTAAGTAATTTTTTTTTTTAATTATGTTATTATATTCACAGTTAATAACATTTTGAAACTAAAAAAGGAGATATTATGCAAACTCAAATGGAAAGTAGTAAAATTTATCAAGAGAGAATTGAAAAAATAGAACAGGCTAAGATTAAAATTGATGAGATAAAATCAAAAATGAGCCTATTAGAAAAAGAGCTATTGGAGATAAAAAAGCTAGATACGATATATCTATATAAAGAGAGTATTGAAAAAGAGAGAGTTCAAAAGAAAAAAATATATAAAGTAGATAAAATTATATTTTGGGATAAAATAATGTATCAACGCTTTCCATCAAATAAGCTCTTTAGTTGGGAAGAGGCGATGGTGTTTGCCAAAAGTTTAAATATCTCCAACTATAAAAATTGGAGACTTCCGACTATAGATGAATTAGAAAAACTATTTACAAAACAGAGTAATCAAAACTCTAAAGGAAATAGTCACTATATTATTAAAGACTTTTTAGAAGTTATGCCAAAAGACAGCTCTTTTTGGAGTTCATCAGAAGAGAATGAACCTTATGCTTGGGTAGCTGATTTTAGTAAAGGTTATAGTTATTGGAGAAAAAAAGAGTTAAACTATTATGCTATATTTGTGAGAGATGTAAAGGTTTAATTTAGCATTAGATAGAATGTCACAATTTAAAATAGAAAGGTTAATAATATGTCTGTTAAGTGTGCATTTTTATTTGCAGGACAAAGTTCACAAGCTGTTGGAATGGGAAAAGATTTTTTTGAAAATAGTGATAAAGCTAGAGAGATATTTAATAGTGCTAAAGAGAGAACAGGGATTGATTTTGAGGAGCTTCTTTTTGAAAAAAATAATAATCTAGGTCAAACAGAGTTCACTCAACCTGCTATTTTATTGGTTGCTGTTATTGCTCATAAACTATTTACAGAGGCTATAGATATAAAACCTACTTTAACTATGGGTCACTCTTTGGGTGAGTTTTCAGCATTAGTTGCTAGTGGTGCATTAGATGCTATTGATGCTATTGAATTAGTTAATTTAAGAGGTAAACTTATGGCTGATGCTTGTTCAACTCAAGAGGTTGGAATGTTAGTATCTTTAGGTTTAAGTGATGAGGTGGTAGAAAATATCTGTCAAGAGCAAAGAGAAGCTGGAATGCAGGTTTGGGCAGTTAATTATAATGCTGATGGTCAAATCGTAATTGCAGGTATAAAAAAAGATTTAGAAAAGTTAGTTCCTATTTTAAAAGAGGCAAAAGCTAGAAGAGCTATGCTTTTAGATATGTCTGTAGCCTCTCACTGTCCTCTTTTAGAGAGTGCAACAGCTCCATTAGTTGAAAAGTTAGAAGAGATGATTAAAGATAATTTTATAGCTCCTGTCGTATCTAATGTAACAGCTCAAAAGTATAGCTCTAAAGCTGAAGCGTTAGAACTTTTACCTCAACAGTTAGTATCTCCTGTAAAATATAAACAATCTATTTCCAATATAGATGATGAGGTGGATTGTTATATTGAGTTTGGTCACGGTAATGTTTTAAAAGGGTTAAATAGAAAAGCTACTAAAAAACCTCATTTTAATGTAAGTGACATGGCATCACTAGAGGCAACAGTTAAAGCTATAAAGGAAATGAATGAGTAAAATAGCAATTATGGGTGCTATGGCTGAAGAGATAGAACCCATTTTAGAAAAAGTAGAGAATATAAAAAAGATAGAGTATGCAAAAAATATATATTATGAAGCTACATATAAAGGTAAAGATATAGTCATAGCCTACTCAAAAATAGGTAAAGTTTTTGCTTCCTTAACAGCTACTATTTTAATAGAAAAGTTTAAGTGCAAAAAGCTACTATTTTCAGGTGTGGCAGGTGCTATTAATAGTGAACTTGAAATTGGTGATTTAATTATTGCCTCATCTTTGTGTCAACACGATTTAGATATTACAGCTTTTGGTCACCCTCACGGATATGTTCCAGAGGGTGATGTTTGTATATTTACAGATAAAGCTTTAAGAGATGTAGCAAAAAAGGTAGCCAAAGAGAGTAATTTAGAACTAAAAGAGGGAATGGTAGCAACAGGTGACCAATTTGTAGCTTGTAGTGATAGAAAAGAGTTTATCTCTTCAACATTTAAAGCAGATGCTTTAGAGATGGAGGGTGGAAGTGTAGCTGTTATTTGTGACGCTTTAGATATTCCTTTTTTTATTCTTCGTGCAATTAGTGATACAGCAGATGGTAGTGCAGATATAGATTTTGATAAATTTTTAGAAAGCTCTGCTAAAATATCTGCTGATTTTATTTTAGATATGGTTAAAGAGATTGAGTAGAGTTGTTATTAGTAAAAAACTTCTAAGAGTTGCTGGAAAAACTAATGCCGAGTTTAGACTTATAGGGGAGAGCGATAGAGTTTTAGTAGGACTTAGTGGAGGAAAAGACTCTTTAGCTTTAGTTCATATATTAAAACATATTCAGCGTCACGCCCCTTTTAAGTTTGAGTTTGAAGCTTGTACTATTAAGTATGGTATGCCTGATGAGAACTACAAATATTTAGAAGCTCACTGTAAAGAACACGATATAAAACATACAGTTTACGATACAAATATATTTGAAATATCCCAAGACACCATTAGAGAAAACTCATCATTCTGTTCATACTTTTCAAGAATGAGAAGAGGGGCATTATACACCTATGCAGAAAAAAATGGATTTAATAAAGTAGCATTAGGACACCATTTTGATGATATGGTAGAGAGCTTTTTTATGAATATGTTTTATAACGGAACAATTAGAGCTATGGCACCAATCTATAAAACAGATAGAGGATTTCATCTAATCCGTCCTCTTATACAAGCAAGAGAGAAGCAACTTAGAGCCTTTGCAGAAGAGAATAACTTAAAACCAATAGGAGATGAGGCGTGTCCTGCAATGTTAAAAGATGTAAAGATGCCACACGCTAGAGCCAATATGAAGATTTGGTTAGATAGTTTAGAAAAAGAGAACAAAAATATATTTAAAATGATAAAGGCATCATTTAAACATATTCATGACGATACTCTCCTTGACCCTACTCGTTGGAAGAGGGAGGATATTTAAGATTATCTTCTAGCTGATTTTCTATAGATTGGCATAACTTGAGGTATTAATTTTCTAATAGTAGCTATACGATTAGCAGGTGCTGGGTGAGAAGATAGATATTCAGGTGGAGTTTGCCCACTTTTAGCAAATTTATTCCAAAAAGTTAATGCTGATTGTGGATTATATCCAGCTTTTGCCATAAGTACTAAACCAATATGGTCAGCTTCATACTCTTGTGTTCTTGAGTGTGGAAGCATAACTCCTAATTGTGTTCCAATTCCAAATGCACCCATAACCATAGCTGTTGTTTGAGGGTTTCCTTGCCCTACCATTACAGATTGAAGTACTTGACCACCTGTTTGAGCTAATATTCCACTACTCATTCTCTCTGCTCCATGTCTAGCTAATGCGTGACCTATCTCATGACCCATAACAGCTGCTAGTTCAGCATCATTTGCTATATATTTAAATAACCCAGTATAAACAAAAACCTTTCCACCTGGCAGACAAAAAGCATTTGCTTCTTTATTATTATTTATAACAAAAAATTCCCATTTATAATTTCTTTGACCTGTAATATTAGCAATTCTCATACCTACTCTTCTAACCATTGCATTTTTAACAGGGTCTTTACTTATTTTTTGAGTTTGAAGTATCTTTTTTTCACTTTGAAGACCTAATTGCATCTCTTGTGCTTGGTCAACCATTATAAATTGACTTCGTCCTGTAATTGGTGCTTTAGTACAACTTATAAATAAAAGTGCTAAAATAACACCAAAGATTACCTTTTTTATAATTTTCATTTCTACTCCTAGTTTAATAATGAAATATTATATCTAAGATAATTAAAAAATAGATAGGATTATATATGTTTAATATAGTATTAGTAGAGCCACAAATCCCACCAAATACAGGAACAATCGGGCGACTTTGTGTAAATCTTGGTGCAACTCTTCATCTAATAAAGCCTTTAGGTTTTAATATAGATGATAAAGCAGTAAAAAGAGCAGGGCTTGATTATTGGAAAGATTTAGATTTAAAAGTTTGGGAAAGTTTTGATAATTTTTTAGAAGCCAATCCAATTAACGAGAGTTTCCATCTAGCTACAACAAAAACAGATAAATTATATTTTGATGCTAAGTTTAAAAAAGGGGATTATATACTTTTTGGTTCAGAAACTAAAGGAATTAGAGAAGAGACTCTTTTAAAACACAAAAGTAACTGTATTACAATTCCAATGGGAAATGGTGGAAGAAGTCTGAATCTAGGTGTTAGTGTAGGAATTGTAGCCTATGAGGCTCTTAGACAAAACTATAATGGATTTCAAAAGATTACTATTCCAAATAGATTAGAGGAGATGGTATGAGTATAGGTGATATAGTCTATATTATAATAGCTTTTCTTTTTAGTGTTATGACATTTGCCATTATTAGAGGTAATTTTCAGAGAAAATTTGATAGTGATGGCAATAGATTAGATTTAAAAGATAAGGATAAAGAGAAGTAACTCTCTATCCAAACATTCTTTTAAATGCAGCAAGAAGTGTTGCTATAATACCTTTTGGTTTAATAAGTTCAGCAATAAAAGCATCATAAGTCATATCATGCTCTTCTAAAAACCCTTCAAGATATGCTATAGATTTTTCCATTCCATGCTTTTTTTCTATATTTAACATAGTAGCATAAAGCTCTTCTGTAGTATCAATTACATTTTGTGGAGCTGCTCTTCTAAAAGCTGTAAGAGAGACAATATTTCCATCTCTATCAAATTTTGGCTCTAAATCAGCTATAACCCAATAATATTTTCCACTTTTAGATAAGTTTTTTACAACACCAGATATTGCTCTTCCTGATAAAAGTGCTTTCCATACAAGATAAAAAACAGCTCTAGGCATATCGGGGTGTCTTACAATATTATGAGGAGCTCCTACTAGTTCATCTTCACTATAACCTGAAATATCACAAAAATTTTTATTAACAAATGTAATTTTTCCTTTTAAATCTGTTTTACTTACTATAAATTTTTTTTTACTAAATTTTATCTCTTCATCTATAGCTATTGGTCTATATATCATGACTTTATCCTTTAATGAAATATTTATTATATTTTATTAAAAAGCATTTAAAAGTTTGCTTATTTTATTGTGATATATTTAAAAATGTTAAATATTTTTTCTATTTTTTACTATATGTGGGCAAAAATACCCACAATAATTTTTTTTATCTCTTTTTTCCTGCAATCATAAGTCTAAGTGCATTAAGTTTAATAAACCCTTCTGCATCACTCTGGTCATAAACATCATCTTCTTCAAATGTTGAGTGAGCTTCAGAGAATAGTGATTTTTTAGACTCTCTTCCAACCACCATTACATTTCCTTTATATAGTTTTAATCTTACTGTTCCCTCTACATCTTCTTGTGTTTTATCAATTAGAGCTTGAAGCATCTCTCTTTCAGGTGACCACCAGTAACCATTATAGATTAAACTTGCATATTTTGGCATAAGTTCATCTTTTAAGTGAGCCTCTTCTCTATCTAGTGTAATAGACTCTATAGCACGATGAGCTTTTAACATAATAGTTCCACCTGGAGTCTCATAACAACCTCTAGCTTTCATTCCTACATATCTATTTTCAACTATATCAATTCTACCAATTCCATGCTTATTTCCATACTCATTTAATGTAGCTAAAATTGTAGCAGGAGACATCTCTTTACCATTAATTGCTATTGGGTCACCATTTTTATACTCTATTGATATATATTCAGCTTTATCAGGAGCATTTTCAGGTGAATTTGTCCAAAGCCACATAGCCTCATCAGGCTCTTTTGATGGGTCTTCTAAAACTAATCCCTCATAAGAGATATGAAGTAGATTTGCGTCCATAGAGTAAGGAGACTCTTGACCCTGTTTTTTCTTTGCAATATCAATTCCATGTTGCTCTGCATAAGCTAAAAGTTTTTCACGAGAATTTAAATCCCATTCTCTCCAAGGGGCAATTACAGTTATATCTCCATTTAAACCCAAATATCCTAATTCAAATCTAACTTGGTCATTCCCTTTTCCAGTTGCTCCATGACTTACTGCATCTGCTCCTGTTTGATTTGCTATTTCTATCTGTTTTTTAGCAATCAAAGGTCTAGCAATAGAAGTTCCTAATAGATATTCACCCTCATAAATTGTATTTGCTCTAAACATAGGAAATACAAAATCTTTTACAAACTCCTCTTTTAAATCCAAAATAAATATATTTTCAGGTTTAATTCCCATATCTAAAGCTTTTTGTCTTGCTGGTTCAACCTCTTCACCCTGCCCAAGGTCTGCTGTAAAGGTTACTACTTCACAATTATACTCATCTTGAAGCCACTTTAAAATAATGCTTGTATCAAGTCCCCCAGAATAAGCCAATACTGCTTTTTTTACTTCTCTTTTTTTCATATTTATACCTTTAAAATTTTTGTGAATTTTATCATAAATTTATCGGAGATTGGTTTATTTTTATCTATTAAATAAGAAAAGTGTTGATATAGAATAAGATACTTTAAATTAAAATAATACATGTTATAATAATCACAGTTATCATAACAAGGTAAACAACTGTTACAATAAATCTATATAAAACTAAAAAATACTATTGATAATTTAAGATTTTAAAGCTATAATACGCTATATGTATTCAATAGATAAATTTGCAAAAAAATTAGGAATTACTGTACACACATTAAGAACTTGGGACAAAGAAGATAAGCTAAAACCGAAATATGTTAGTAAAGGTGGTCATAGATATCATGATGATGAACAACTTGATCAAATTCTTCAAGAGATAACCATAAAAAAAGAGGATAGAATTAATTTAGGTTATATTAGAGTATCATCAAAACATCAAAAGGATGATTTACAGAGACAATATGAAATTTAAGACAAAATTTTATAGACTTAATTATTAATAGAGAAACCAAATTGTACTATTTTTCAGTTATAATACCTTCTATTATCCATCTAGGAGTTAAAGATAAAATGAAAATACACTTTTTTTGGCACATGCACCAACCGTTATATATTAAAGATGGTGAAATTAATATGCCGTGGGTTTTTCTTCATGCAATTAAAGACTATTATGATATGCCTTATCTTATTGAAAAGACAAAAAGTAAGGCTACTTTTAATATTACAGCTACTCTTATTGAACAGCTTAAGATTTACGAGAAAGAGCCATTAAGAGATAGGTTTTTATCTCTTTGGTTAAAGCCACCTTATGAATTAACAAATCAAGATAGAGCTTATATTTTAAAGGTTATTAAATCTATCAATGAGACTCTAATTATTAATAATAGGTTTAAAGAGCTACTTAGTTTTGATATATTAGATAGTGAAGAGTTTATTAATTTAGAGGTTTTTTTTATGCTCTCTTGGTGTGGGGATTATCTTAAAAATGATTTAAAAGAGTTTATAAAAAAAGAGAACTATAGACAATTAGATAAAGAGTATCTATTTAACCATTTAACCAATTTTATTAAAACTATTTTACCTTACTATAAAAAATTAGCTAATAATAGAACTATTTCTCTATTTACTACACCTTACTCCCACCCAATTTTGCCACTGCTTTTAGATATGAAAAATGCTCAATATGCAAATCCTAATACAAAGATACCTCTAAACCATATAAGTTTAAAAGATGATGCCATAAGGCATATAAAAAAAAGTAAATTAATATATAAAGAGTCTTTTGGAATGGAAACAAAAGGGTTATGGCCAGCAGAAGGTGCTGTAGATGAAGAGAGTTTGAAACTTTATAGAGAAGAGGGTATTAGATATATTGCTACAGATGAGGCTATTTTACATAAGAGTGGAGAGGCTTGTCATCATAAAGTCTATAGAAAAGATGGTGTGGTTATATTTTTTAGAGACCATGGATTAAGTGATTTAATAGGGTTTAAATATAGATTTTTAGATGATGAAGAGGGGGTTGAAGATTTTGTATCTAAGTTATCTACAGAGTCTGATATAACTTCTGTTATAATTGATGGGGAAAATGCTTGGGAGTTTTATAAAAGAGGTGGGTATAGTTTTTTAGAAAAGTTATATATACGATTAAAAGATAAAATGATACGAGCAGAAGATATAAAAATAGAGGAGTGTAAAGAGTTAGATAGATTGGTTAGTGGAAGTTGGATATATGCTAATTTTAATACTTGGGTGGGAGATAGTGAAAAAAATCTTGCTTGGGAGTATCTATTTAAGGCAAAAGCTATCTATTTAAAAAAAGGTATAGATAGTAGAGAGATTAATGAGAAGTTTCTATTAGCAGAATGTAGCGATTGGTTTTGGTGGTATGGAGAGGGACACTATACCAATTTTGCTAAAGAGTTTGATGGGCTTTTTAGAAGACACTTAATAGATATATATACTTTAATGCAAGAGCCTACTCCTCAAGAGTTATATATTCCAATTATTAAAGAGGAGAAAATATCTTTTATAACTAAACCTAAAAATGAGATAACACCTATTATTAATGGACGATTTGGTTCTATATTTGAGTGGTATGGTGCAGGTGTTATTGATGAGAGAAAGATTTACTCTACAATGGATAAAAAGAAGTTAATAGAGAAGATATATTTTGGAATGGATAGAGAAAATTTCTATTTTGCTTTTTATGGAGATATTAAAGAGATTAATAAAATTATAGTTATTTTTGATAAAGAGGATAAAAAAATAGAGCTTACAACGGATTATAACTGTAATGAAATTGTGGTAAAAAAAGATACTATAATAGAGATTAAAATTCCTAAAAATATAATAAATATAGATAAAATAGATATTAAATTTGATTTTGGTAGTGAAATTGTTCCTAGTTTTGGTGGACTTTCTATAGATAAATATATGGATTTTGGAGATAATTGGTTTGTTTGAGTATAATATAGAAATAAAAATTCTATATTATAAAGGAGTGTCCAAATGAAAAAGATATTGACTCTCTTAGCTGTAGCTATTGTAGTTAGTTTCACAAACTGTGGAGGTGGAGGTGCTAGTGAGGAGGCAAAAGAGTTGCTTTCTCAGATATTAACTATTGTGGGAATTCCACAAGATATTATTGTAAATATTTGCCAAGATAGTGATGATGATGGAGTCTGTAGTGGGCTTGAAGTTGCTAGTGTATTGCCTATTAAAAATAATTTTTTCTCAAAAATTCTATTAGGAGAAGATAATAGTTATGAGTTAAAAAATTATGATCCTACTAAAAAGATTATAATGGAGCTTCAAGATAGTAAAAATGTAGAGTTTAATGAGGGTAACTTTTCATTAGAGTATAAAGGAACATCTACAGAACTATCAATTTTACAATCTATGGTTGATAGTGATGATTTAACTGAAGATGATATAAAAGATGTTAAATCAATGGAGGGAAAAGATACTTTTGATGAGGTTCTACTTAGTAGTTTAGAAAAAAATTTAAATCAATATATGAAAAATGATATAGATAATAGAAGTGCTAGAGATATTGATTTAAAAGAGTTAGGAAGAGTATTTAAAGAGGATATTCCATTAAAGAGTCTTCCTACAAAAATAAAAGAGCAGTGTAATGGAGATAGGGAGTGTATTAAAAATCTTATTAAAAGTTTCCCTGTAAATCTTGAAACTGATGAACAGAAAGTATATACTCTAGTACAAGAGAGAAGAAAAGTTAAACTTTTAAATGATAAGTTAATTGAAGAGTTTACATGTCAAGCAAATGAGAGAAAAATAGTAAAACATTATGGTTTTGAAGATTTATTTAGCCTTAAGAATAGAGATGAATTTACACGACCATCACTTAATGTAATTAGACAGATAGATAAGAGTAATTTAGTATATTTTGATATTGAACCAAAAGGTAAAATCTTTGCAGAAAATATAAATAGACTTCCTAGAAGATTTAGAAAAGGGGTATTTTTTATTGGATTTAAAAATAGTGGTGGAAAACTTAATGGTAAAGATAAAATCTATATAGGTCAATATAGAAAAGAGAACCCAACTTCACTATTTAAAGCCAATCTAACAGATTTAAAAAATCTTGGTTGGTCACATCAGACTATTAATAGTAATGACCCAACTACAGATATATATTACACTCAATTTAAATATATTAAATTTAATGATAATAATGAAACTCTTCTTAGTTATTTAAAGGATAAAACTAGATTTGATGTTCTTGTAGAGAATAATACAGCTATAGACTTTATCTCAATAGCTACATGTTCTATTCCTGACCCAAAGGCAGAGATTTATGAGTTATTAAATGCGTTTAGATGTCAAGATAGAAAAAGTAAATTAATAAAAATTACGGGTGGTAATATTGATGCCTTTTCAAAAGATGAAGATAATAATACAACACCATCAGAGCTTTTAAGAGTAGCTATAGATGATAAACCAATAATAGGATATGATGAAATAGCAAACAATAAATTCTTTATTGAAAGTCTAAATACACATAATAATAATTTTACTATTACACAAGCACAATTTTCTGTAGGAATAAAACCAATGGCTAAATATCTTTACCAAAACGATACAATCCATATTGGAAATTATGAGTTGGGACAATATGCTGGATTTAGATTATATGGACGAGATAAAAATAGTGTATATAGTTTATGGAATAGAGATATTTTAATTAGTAATGGAGAAAGAGTTATACAAGCAAAACTTTCAGATATTAACCTAACAAATGGCAGTACTGATGCAGTATTTAATATATTTAATAAAAACTATAATTTATTTGATATTTTAATACAAAATGATACTGTTGTGGATTTTACTCATTTAAATTTGTGTATAAAAAGATAGTCTTATATTTTAATTTAAACTTATAATAAGTATCAATTTTTATATATATTGCATTTAAAGTTAAAAACTATAAAAACACAATAGTGTGATATACTCCTTTTTAAAAAAGGAGACAAAATGAAAAAGCTACTAATTCTAGCTCTACTCTATTCAAACTTTCTACTATCAGATAGTAAATTACCGACATCTGTTTTAAAAATCATACCTAAAGATTATAAGGTTTTAAATTTTACTAAAGGTGATTTAAATAGAGATAAGATTAATGATGCTATTTTGATTTTAAAACATAAAAGTGAAGAGAGTGGTGATTTTAAAAGACCACTATATATACTTATAGGAACTAAAAATGGAGAATATAAAGTTGTAGGTGAAAATAACAATAGTGTATTAGAAAGAGATGATGGAGGAATATTTGGTGACCCATTTAATGGAGTTACTATTAAAAAAGGGTATTTTTCTATAGAACATTATGGTGGAAGTAACTGGAGATGGACAAGAGTTGTTACTTTTAAATATAATAAAGATAAAAAAAATTGGTTTCTACATAAAGATGGTGGAGACTCATACCACACATCTAATCCTCAAAAAGTCTCCACAGATATTTTAACTATTAAAGATTTTGGAATTGTACCTTTTGAAAAGTATAATATTTTTGCTGATTAAGATATAATTACTTTTAAAAATAGATAGAGGTATTATGTTTACAGGATTAATTAGAGAGATAGCAGAAGTAAAAAGTTATAAGAGTAATATATTAACTATTAAATCAAATTATAAGGCTAAAATAGGTGACTCCATAGCCATAAACGGGGTCTGTTTAACTGTTATAAAACTAAATAGTGATGGGTTTGATTTAGAACTCTCTGATGAGACTCGTTCTATTATAGATGGTTCTAAAATAAGTGGTAAGGTTCATATAGAACCTGCTATGCAGTTAGCTGATAGATTTGAAGGTCATATAGTTCAAGGTCATATTGATTGTGTAGGAGAGGTAGAACAGATAATAAAAAAAGAGAATGCTACTGATTTTATAATTAAAGTTGAGCCTAAATATATCGCTTATATTATTCCAAAAGGTTCAATTACTATTGATGGGGTATCTTTAACTATTAATGATGTTTATAATAGCTCATTTCGATTAACAATTATTCCACATACTTTAAGAGAGACTCTTATTGGAGAGTATAAAGTGGGAACTAAACTAAATATTGAAACAGACCTCTTTGCTAGATATATTGAACATATACTTAAACATAAAAGTAACAGAAAAAGTGTAAGTTGGAATGAAATTGATAGAATTCAGATGAGTTATTAGTTGTTACAATTAGATACTTATATTTTAATATAAGGTAAATAGATGTCTCAAAACTATTCACTACTACATTAGATACTGTAGAATATATTAAAAATTATGATATAAATTATAAATAAGTGGATAGTTTCTATACATATTGTAAATATTATAGTTTTTTTTGTTGAGTATGCAACACCATTTAAGAGGGTGAAGAATACAATACCCCATAATAGATAAAAAATAGGAGTAGTTATGACTGATATAAGATGGCATAGCCGAGCTGGACAAGGTGCAGTAACAGGTGCAAAAGGTCTAGGTGATGTTCTTGCGACAACAGGTAAGTTTGCGCAAGGATATGCACTATATGGCTCTGCAAAAAGAGGTGCGGCTATGAACGCATATAACAGAATTGATGACAAACCAATTATTAATCACGAGACAAATATGTTGCCTGATTTTGTATTGGTTATTGACCCAGCATTAGCATTTACTGATGATATTACAAAAAATGATAAAGCCACAACAAAATATATTATTACAACTCATTTACCAAAAGATGAATTAATAGCGCAAATCCCTGCTCTTCAAGATAAAGCAGATAGAGTTTTTGTTCTTGATTGTATGGAAATCTCTTTATCTGAAATTGGTAGAGCTATTCCAAATGCTCCAATGCTTGGTGCATTAATAAAAGTATCTGATATGTTTACACTAGAGTTTTTCTTAGATGGAATGAAAAAAGTTCTTGCTAAATTCCCTCAAAAGATTATTGATGGAAATATGAAAGCTATTACAAGAGCTTACAACGAAGTAAACTAAAAGGATAGATAATGAGCAAAGGTTTAAACGGAACAGATAAAAGAGGTATCAGAGAGTTAGGTGCTGAAAAAAAGGTTGGTTGGGACGAAGTACCTCAGGGTGTTGTTCTTCACTCATTTGATACTGAAATTGAAAACGCATCATTTTTAAAACCAGAAGAGAGAGAGTATAGTGATTTTAACTCATATACAGCAAGCGTTGCATCTTGGCGTGTAATTAAGCCTGTTTATAATAGAGATATATGTATTGATTGTCAAAACTGTTGGGTATGGTGTCCAGATACTTCTATTATTTCAAGAGATAAGCAGATGTTAGGAATTGATTATGACCACTGTAAAGGTTGTGGTGTTTGTGTTGAGGTTTGTCCTACAAATCCAAAATCACTTCTAATGTTTACAGAAGCTGTTGAAAATGATGAAGCATTAGCTGGTTGGCCAGAGAAAAAGAAAAAAGAGAAAAAGTAAGGGGCTATTATGGCAAAAAAATTTGAATTAAATGAAATGGAGTTTTGGGACGGTAACTATGCAGCGTCTCAAGCACTAAGACAAGCACAAGTTGATGTAGTTGCAGCTTACCCAATTACTCCATCAACTCCTATTGTTGAGAACTATGGAGCTTATGAAGCAAACGGTTATGTTGATGGTGAGTTTGTAATGGTAGAGAGTGAACATGGTGCAATGAGTGGTTGTATTGGTGCAGCTGCTGCTGGTGGTAGAGTTGCAACAGCAACTAGTTCACAAGGTTTTGCACTTATGGCAGAGGTTCTATATCAAGCAAGTGGAATGAGACTTCCTATTGTTTTAGCTGTAGTTAACCGTGCATTAGCATCTCCACTTAATGTTAGAGGTGACCACTCTGATATGTATTTAGGAAGAGATGCAGGTTGGATACATCTTGATGCGTTCAACTCACAAGAGGCTTATGATTTAACTCTATGTGCATTTAAAATTGGTGAGAACTTAGATGTAAGACTTCCTGTAATGATGCACCAAGATGGATTTACAACTTCACATAAAGCACAAAATGTTACACCTCTTCAAGATGAAGTAGCTTATAAATTTATAGGTGATTATGTACCAGTTGATGATATGTTAGATTTCTCAAGACCTGTAACTCATGGAGCTCAAACTGAAGAGGATTGGCACTATGAGCATAAAGCAAAACAGCATAAAGCATTAATGGATTCAAGAAAACATATAGATGCAGTATTAGCTGAATTTAAAGAGCTTACAGGCAGAGAGTATAAGAGAGTTGAAACCTATATGATGGAAGATGCTGAAGTTGCAATGGTAGCCTTAGGTTCTTCAGTTGAGACAGCAAGATTAGCAGCTGAACAACTAAGAGAAAAAGAGGGTGTTAAAGTAGGAATTATTGCTCCTCGTTCATTTAGACCATTCCCATTTGATTTAATTAGAGATGCTATTGATATGTCTCCTAATTTAAAAGCAGTTGTGTGTATGGATAGGTCAGCACCAGGTGGTGCAATGGGTGCATTGTTTAATGAGATTTCAGCAGCAGCATATACAACTAAAAATAGACCATTAATTACAAACTATATTTACGGTTTAGGTGGAAGAGATTTTGGAATTGCTGAAGCACAAAGAATTATGAAAGAGCAAAAAGCTCATGCAGATGCAGGTCAAATTACAACAGAAATACAACAATTTAGTGGTGTGAGAGGTCCAAAACTTGGCTTCTTTACAACTAGAAGGGATTAAGAATGGCAATTACATCAGTTAAAAACTTAAAAGAATTTTCAACAAATAATGATAGGTTTGAGGGGGCTCACCTTCTCTGCCCTGGGTGTGCTCACTCTATGATAGTAAGAGAGTTAATGAACTGTACAGATGATAACTTAGTTATTGCATCAAATACAGGTTGTTTAGAAGTATCAACAGCAGTTTATCCATACACTTCATGGGATACATCATGGATACATATTGGTTTTGAGAACTCTGCAACAGCAGCTTCTTGTGCTGAATCTATGTATAAAGCAAGAAAAAGAAAAGGTACTCTAAAAGACCCAGATGCTCCTGTTAAATTTGTAGCATTTGGTGGAGATGGTAGTACTTATGATATTGGTTTCCAGTGGCTAAGTGGTGCTATGGAGAGAGGTCATGATTTTACATATATCTGTTTAGATAATGAGAACTATGCAAACACAGGTGGTCAAAGAAGTTCTGCTACACCAATTGGGGCTCACACTTCAACAGCACAAGCTGGTAGCATAAGCTATGGTAAAAAGCAGAAGAAAAAAGATATTGTAGCAATTATGGCAGCTCACGGTGCTCCTTATGTAGCACAACTTGCACCAAATAAGTGGAAGAGTATGGCAAAAGGTTTCCAAAAAGCACTTGAAACAGAAGGACCTTGTTTTATTAATACAGTATCAGCATGTACTACAGAGTGGAAATTTGACCCAAAAGATACTATTGCAGTAACTGATTTAGCAACAGACTCTTTAATGTTCCCAATCTATGAGATTATTGATGGACATGAGTTAAATATTTTATATCGTCCTAAAAACATTATTAAAGTAGAAGACTATTTAGGTGCGCAAGGAAGATATAAACACCTATTTAAACCTCAATATAGACATGTTATTGATGAAATTCAAAAAAATGTTGATGCTTATTGGGCAATGCTTCAAAAAAGAGAAGAGGCTAGAGTTTAATAGCTCTCTTTTCTTTTATAATAGTAGGCTCTGCCTACTATCTCTAAAAAACTACCCTCTATCTATCTAAAAAATATATAAACTAATTATATTTCTGATATAATTTAATAAAAAATTAAGAAAGTATATAATTATGGAAAAAAGACTACAGTTTTATCTTAAAAATTTAATAACCTGAATTCGATAAAAATTAAATTAATATAAGTCCCATACAAGTATTATTTTGAGAGCTTTTATTAATGGAATTAATAAGTAAAACTCTATCCTTTTCAGTAAAATTAATAGAAGGTTTTT
>JAMOOP010000014.1 GCA_027065385.1 Campylobacteraceae bacterium
ATTATAAAACAGACCCTAATAAAAGATTAAAAAAATCTGAATTTGCACTCTTTCCACTTAAACGATTAACATGGAATAGTAAATATAGAGTAGAAGCCACATATAAAGTTGATGGTAAATTAGATAAAAAAGTATGGAGTTTTAAAACAAGAGCCTTTAATACACCTATCTATAAAGTAACAAGAAATAGTAACTCTTTTAATATTAGTAAAGGCAAACCTGCTATATTCTATTTTCCACCACAATCCCAAATAGATACCCTTGGAAGTCTGAAATATCCATCTAGTTTAGATATAAGTTTTATTGATAAAAATACAATTAAATTAACTGCTAATAATACAAAATACCATAAACTTATTTTAAATATTGGAGCTTATAAATTAAATCTAAATATAAAAGATAAAATTTAAAAATTATTATAATTTATTTTTTATTGTTATTAAAGTATAATCCTTTAAAATAAAAAGGATTATATTTTATGAGTGCTAGAGATAACAGTATAAATTATGAAATCAAATGTGCATATCAAGAGATTGTAATTAGTAGAACAGATACTAAAGGTAATATTATATATTGTAATTCAACCTTTGCTAGAATAAATGGTTTTAAAGGTGCTTTAGCTATAAACCAATCTGAAACTATTACTAGACACCCTGATATGCCTGAAATAATATTTGATATTATTTGGAAAACAATATTAAAAGGTCTTCCTATTCAAGCTATATTAAAAAACAAAACCAAAGACAATAAATACTACTGGAGTATGACAGAGTGGAAACCTCAAAAAGATAGTAATAATAGTGTTATATCATATATAATAACAGGAAAACAAGCTCCAACTCAAATTATAAATATAATAGAACCTCTTTATATTATATTAAAAGAGATAGAAGAAAAACATGGAAAAGATAGTGCATTAATATATTTACACTCATATCTTGATGAACAAAATATGACATATAGTCAATATCTTCACTACTTAACAAAAAATAGAAGATTTAAATGTTTGTGTGAATTTATTAGACATAAAATTTTAAAAGAGGGAAATTAAGTTACTTCTATCTATTATTTAAAAGATTTATGCAAATAATAATTAATTTTACTTATTATCAAGAAAAAAATAATAAGATATGTTCCTTTTATACACACCTATAATAATTATTTTTTTTCATTATATTAATCAGTTTTTATGTTCTAAAAAGGATTTTCAGCTTTAAATGTGTAATTTTTATACACTCTAAGACAATTAGATAAGTAAAAGCTATAATTTGTAGTTATTTTTCTTATATATGAAAATCTTTTTAAAAATCATAACTATTATTGATGAACATATATAAATGAATTTTCTTGACATTTCAAATATTATTACAATATAATCTTCATGTTCCGACGGTATTCGTAGAAAATACCAAATTTTAAAAGGAGGACAAATGAATAAAATTGATAAAACTTCTACTAAAAGTGTAGATATAATTTCAGAAAATGAAACAACTCAATCTAGTAGAAGAAATTTTTTCAAAAAAGCTGCTGTATATTCTGCCAGTGCAGTTGCAGCTAGTAGTCTATTATCACCTGCAAAGCTTTTAGCAGAGGGGAAAGATGATGAATTTATTGTTGAAGAACAACCATGGACAACCTCATTAGGGTATGAGCTTAATAAAAATCCTTATGGAGTTCCTTCACCGTATGAGCATAATGTAGTAAGAAGAACTACTCCTCTTTTATCTTCAGCAGGAGATATGCATGCCGCTATTTCAGTAACACCAATACAAGACTTAAGTGGAATTATTACTCCAAATGGTCTTTTCTTTACTAGAACACATAATGGTGTAGCAAGTATTGACCCAAATAAACATAGACTTATGATACATGGTATGGTTAAAAAACCTATTGTTCTTACAATGGAAGACCTTAAAAAATATCCTAGTGAGTCTGTTATTCATTTCTTAGAGTGTCCATCTAATGGTGCAGCTGAGTGGAAATCTCCTCAATTTGACTCAATACAATTTGTAAAGGGTATGATGAGTTGTACTGAGTGGACAGGTGTTAGACTTAAAACAATTTTAGAAGATTTAGGTGTTGACCCTAAAGCTATTTGGATGTTAGCTGAAGGTGGAGATGGTTCATCTATGAGTAGAACTATTCCTACAGAAAAAGCTATGGACGATGCTATGATTGTATATGCTATGAATGGTGAAGCATTAAGAGAAGAGCAAGGTTATCCAATTAGACTTCTTGTTCCAGGTTGGGAGGCAAATTTATCTGTTAAATGGCTTAAGAGATTAGAGTTTGGTGATAAACCTTGGTATTGTAAAGAAGAGACTTCTAAATATACAACACTCTTACCAAGTGGTAAAGCAATCCAACACTTCTATCCTCTTGAAGTAAACTCAATTATCACAGCACCTTGTCCTGAAAAACCATGGACTAGTCTTAAAAAAGGTGATATGGTAGAGATTGAAGGTTTAGCTTGGAGTGGAAAAGGTACTATTACTCATGTTGATATATCATTTGATGGTGGTAAAAACTGGGTAGAAGCTAAACTTAAAGGTTTAGTATTACCAAAAGCTTGGACAAGATTTAGCTATATGTATAAGTATGAAGGTAAAGATTTACTTTTAGAGAGTCGTGCAGTTGATGATGCAGGTGATGTGCAACCAACAGTAAATCAAGAGAAAAAAATTATGGGTGTAGAGGGTGTTTATCATAGAAACTCTATTAACACTTGGCAAGTAAAAGCAAATGGGGAGGTGCATAATGCTCAAATGCGTTCATAAGACTATTACTTTAAGTATAGCAACAGTAGTATTAACTTCAATTTCAGCTTTTGCCTCTTTTGATGGTAAAAAAGATGCTGTTGATGGTGGTATGACCTATCCAAGAGCAAATGGTACATATACAGTATATAAGTATAATGACCAAAATATAAGTCCACTTAACCATGGTAGAACACCAACAGCTAATGAGCTTAAAGCTTGGGATACAGATATAATGCCAGATGGTACAGGTTTGCCTAAAGGTAAAGGAACTGTAGAACAAGGTGATGAGCTTTATGAAGAGCAGTGTGCAGTATGTCATGGTGACTTTGGTGCAGGTGGAGTTGGATACCCAACATTAACAGGTGGAGATATTGCTTCACTTACAAACCAAAGAACACCAGGTCATACAGATGCTCCAAAAAGAACTATTGGTACATATTGGCCACAAGCTAGTACACTTCTTTGGTATATTCATGATGCAATGCCTTATGCTCACCCAAAAAGTTTAACTTGGGACGAGACTTATGCAATTACAGCATATCTTTTATCTGCTAATGAAATTCAAATTGATGGTAAAGATATGGACGAAGATTTTGTACTAAGTAATGAAAACTTTACTAAAATTAAAATGCCAAATGAGAAAGGGTTTATTCCTAATATTGATGGACCAGATGGTGTTAAAAATGTAAAAGCATTTCTTTCAGATGGTAAAAATATTGGTGCAGTTGGTACAAGATGTATGAAAGATTGTAAAGACGACAATGCAGTAGCTGTTGTTGTTAGTGACCCTCGTACAGATGTAAACCCTCCATTTAGTGAAGTTAGAGACTTACCTAAAAAAGATACATCAACTATAGCTCCAGGTCAAGAAGATTATGAGAAAAGTTGTGCTGTTTGTCATGGAAATGACAAAATGGGTGCGCCTGATTTAGGTAATAAAGATATTTGGGCTAAAGTTATGAAAAAAGGTATTGATAAAGTAGTAGAAATTGCTATTAAAGGTACAGGTGCAATGCCTCCAAGAGGTGGTAGTACACTAAGTGACGAGAAATTAAAACAAGTTATTGAGTATATGTACTCAAAGAGTAAATAGAGAGTTTTAATTCACAATTAGTCCACAAAGTTGAAATATACTTCCCGTGGACTCAATAATATTAAGTTATTTTTTTAAGGAAACTTAATATTAACCGTGTCAAGTTTGGATAGAGTGGCTTTTGGAATCGAAGCTAAATACTTGTTATTATTCACTTGACACAAATAGGGATTCCAAAGATTACATCAACTGAAAGGAAATTACGATGGATAGAAGAAAATTTTTAGGTTTAGGTTTAGCAGCATTAGCTCTAGCACCATTAACAAAACTGAATGCAACAGACTTTAGAAAAGAGAAGCCTGATGCTTGGAAAGCTGAAAAACCAGCAGATGCTATTAAAGCACTTTATGGAGATATTAAACCTGAAGAGAAAGGTGTAACTATTAAAGCACCAAAACTTGCTGAAAATGGTGGAAAAATTCCAGTATTTGTAAAATCTGATATTGATGCTAAATCAGTAGCAATTTTCCAAGATGCTAACCCTCGTGCAGCTGTAGCTGTATGGACTGTACCAGAAGATGGAATTATTGATTATGGTATCACTATAAAGATGAAAGGTTCAGGAAAAATTACTGCTATAGTAGAAGGTAAAGATGGTAAATTCTACTCAAAAGTATTACCTATTGAAGTATCTAAAGGTGGTTGTGGAGGTTGATTTAATTCACCTTAACAACATTTAGATATTAGAAATTAAAAAAGAACTTAAATTGAAAGGAAAGAAATGAAAGTTAAAGCAAAAGAAAAAGACGGAATTGTAAAAGTAAAAGTATTAGCAAAACACCAAAACATTGGACCTGA
Organism: Campylobacteraceae bacterium; assembly: GCA_027065385.1. Lineage (GTDB taxonomy): Bacteria > Campylobacterota > Campylobacteria > Campylobacterales > Sulfurovaceae > UBA1140. The sequence goes on from JAMOOP010000014.1 coordinate 4,651, forward strand.
AGAGGCTGAAAAAAAGAAAAAAGAGGCTAACTTTATTACTACAGTAGTAGGAAAAGTTGGTGGAAAAGTTGTTTATGAAATGAATGGAAGTGGATTTATGTCTAAAAATCCTCTTTTTAAATTCAAATTCAAAGGTAAAAAAGGTGACGAACTTGAAGTTACTTGGACAGACCTTAAAGGTGAGAGTAAAACTAAAAAAGCAAAAATTAAATAGTTGCTTAGATACCCATTTTTTGGGTATCTACAAAATAGTGTTATGAACTTAAAATAAGAGTTAATAACAGTAGATTGTACTTAAAAAATTAAAATAAAACTTAAATTAGAAGAGGAGAAAACGAATGAAAAAATTGACAATTTTGTCTATAGTAACAGCATCATTTCTTATAACAGCTTGTGCTAACGAAACTACACATGCAGAGAATGATATTAAGATTATTAAACCTGCTAGTGAGGCTACAACAAGTAAAATAGAAATGAAGGTAAGCTCTATTGGTGAAGATAAAAGCATTGGTGATATTATTAAAACTGCTGTAAATAGTAAAAGTGAAACAAAAGAGGCTTCTGCTCCTAAAGTAGCTACTACTACAAGTAGTTTAAACCCTGAAGCACTTGCAAAAATCAAAGCATCAATTAAAGCTGACCTACTAAAAGATTTTAAATCTGAATTAGAAACTGATAATAGTAATGAACAAAAACTTATGGCTAATCTAAAAAAAGAGATAAAAGCTGAACTATTAGTAGAGTTAAAAAAAGAGTTATCAATATCAGCTCAACCAGTAAAAGAGAGTGCAGAAAAAAAGAGTATTGAGAATAAAGTTGTAGCAAAAAAAGAGGTTAAAAAAGAGGCATCTTCTGATGCTCCATTTGACTATAAATTAAAGCCTAAAAAAGTAGCTGATAATGTATGGTGTTTTTTTGGTGCAATAGAAAAACCAACTAAAGAGAATGCTGGAAATATGGCAAATAACTGTTATATTAAAACAAATGATGGTTATTTAGTAATGGATACAGGACCATCATATCAGTTTGCTCTTCAAGCTTATAATGCTATGCAAAAAATTGAACCACTACCTGTAAAATATGTAGTTAACTCTCATGAGCATGATGACCACTGGTTAGGAAATGATTTCTATAAAAAGAAATTTGGAACAACTTTAGTTGGACCTGAAAGTATTAACAATAAATTTAAAGATGGTGATAAAACAAGAATGTATAAAGTATTGCCTGAAAATGCAATTAAAGGTACACATATTGTAAAACTAGATAAAACTCCTAAAGAGCCATATACGCTTATGTTTGGTGGAGAAGAGTTTAGAATTATTCCATTATCATTTAAAGCACATACAGGTGATGATATATTTATCTATATGCCAAAAAGAAAAGTTGTTTTTGCTGGTGACCTTGTTATGAATGGTAGAATTACATCTAATAGAGATGGTTCTGTTATGGGGCAACTTAAAGCTTTAGATATGTTAAAAAAACTTGATTGGAAAGTTCTAGTTCCAGGTCATGGATTTATTACAGATGGTACTGCAATGAATGAAGCAGAACAATATTTTGGTTTAACAAAAGAGAGAGTTTTAAAAGCTTTAGAAGATGGAATTGATGCTACAGAAATTACATCAAAAGTTACTCTTCCAGAGTTTAAAGATAAAGCAATGTATGATATTTTAAATGCACAAAATATTGGTTTTGCTTATGATGAACTAGAGATGTTAGACGACGAATAAGGATTTAATAATGAGTAAGATAATAAACTATTTTGTAAAAATATTTATCTTTCTCACTTTAAATTACAGTTATATTATTGGTGCTGATTTGGAGTTAGATAAAATAGTTTTAGATGCAAACAGAACCAATAAACATATTATGCTTTTTCTACATAAAGATGGGTGTGGATTTTGTGAAAAGATGCTTTTTGATTTAGAAGATGAAAATCTATCTAAAAGAGTAGATAAAGATTTTATCTTAGTTGATATTAATAGAGATGATAATGAGACTATATCTTTTCAAGAATATAATGGGACAAATAGAGAGTTTCTAAAAAAGTTAGGTGTTGATTTATATCCAACAGTTATCTTTATTGACAATAATAGCTCATTTATCTATAACACTATAGGGTATAGAAACCCTAAAAGATTTACAACTATCTTAAATTATATTAGTAGCAAAGCCTACAAAAAGATAACGATTGAGGAGTTTGAAGATGAGTCACTCACCAATAACAAATCAAAATAGAAAGCTAGTTGGTAATATCTTAGAACTTTTTATTTCAAAAAAATCTACTAATAAAATTTTACTTGATAAGAGTGGTATTATTGGTGATAAATTTTATGGTAAAGATATAAATAGGTCTGTACTTATTAGTACCATAGAGAGTTATAAAATCGCACAAGATAAAAATATTAATTTAGAGTATGGTTTACTAGGTGAAAATATTTTAATGGACTATAACCCATATCACTTAGATACAGGAAAACAAATTCAAATTGGTGAAGTTATATTAGAGATAAGTCAAATCTGCACACTATGTAAGAGTCTAACCAAAATAGATAATAAACTGCCAAAATTGCTAAAAGATGATAGAGGTATATTTGCTAAAGTCATTAAAGCAGGAGAGATTAAATATAGAGACAAAGTCTATATTTTAAATTAAAACCTTAAGGAGAAAATATGAAAAAAACACTTTTATCACTAGCTGTTGTAAGTGCATTAAGTATTAGTGCAAACGCATTTACATTAGGAAAACTTGGAAATTTCGAGTTTAAAAAATATGCTGACAACCTTTATATATTACCTGGACCTCCAATGGAGCCAAATGTAGAAAATGAAGGATTTATGAATAACCCTGCAATTATTGAGTCAGAGCATGGTCTTATTATGATTGACCCAGGTGGAAACTATAATGTTGGTAAAAAGATTTTAGCAGAGGTTGAAAAAGTAAGTAAAAAACCTATTATTGCTATTATTGATACACATAAACATGGTGACCACTGGTTTGCTAATAAAACCATGGCAGAAAAATATCCTGATGTAAAAATTTATGCACTTCAACACATGATAGATGTATCTAAAGCTGGAGAGGCTCAAAAATGGTATGATATTTTAGAGAGATTATCTCATAATCTTAAAGGAACAAAAGAGTTTCAATATCCTACTATTGCTATAAAAAATGGTGATAAATTAGAAATAGATGGTCAAACATTTTTAATACACCACCCAAAAAGAGCTCATACAGATACAGATATATTAATTCTTCATGTAAATAGTAAAACTCTATTTATAGGTGATAATCTTATGAAAAGTCGTTTGGGTGGATTTGACGCGTCATCAAGTATTTTAGGAAATATTAAACTTCTTGAAGATATTGAAAAAGCACCTGAACTTAATCTATATGTTCCAGGTCATGGAGCACCAGGGAAAATGCACGAGACTATAGACCCATTCCTTAAATATATGAAACTTCTTGAAGAGGGTGCAAAAGAGGCACTTGAAGAAGATGTAGAGGCTTATGAAATTAAACCAAAAGTAGTTGAAAAAATGAAAGATTTCCAAAAGTGGGACGCATTTGAAGGTCAAATGGGTAAACATCTTCAAAAAATGGTAGAAGAGATTGAAGCTTTAGATGAGTAATAGAAGGGATAAATAATGGGTTTTAGAGAGATTTCAAAAATAGTTGCATCACTAATATTAGGTGCAACTTTATCTTATGGTAGTGGTACTTTAGCCAATCTACATGGAACAAAAGGACAACCTGATAAAGAGTTGGGTTTAATGGTAAAAAAACTAAATAGTATTGGTTTTGATGCTGTTGGTAAAAATGAACATATAGAAACTCACTACTACAATAAGTATAAAGAGAAAAATCTTGACCTTTTAAACTTTTATCCTGTTGTAGATAAAGAATTAATAAGAGAGCTTCTTTTAGCTAATCCTGACTTTGGAGCTTATGCACCTTTTAACCTTTTAGCATTTAAGAAGATGGCTAAAGATGGTGGAGATACTACTTGGTATGGACATCTTGATGCTGATTTAATGCTTAAAATTATTGGTGAAAAAGATGAAGCTAATAAGAAAAAATTTAAAGATATGGTAGCTAAACTTGATAAATTAGTAATTAAAGAGATGAAACCAACTAAAGAAAAAATATTGTCATTTGATGGTGAGTTACCTGCTAAACCTCTACTTAAAATGGTTATGAAATTTGATAAACCTGATGATATAGAAGAGTTTGTAGAAGAGTTTATTATGAAACATGATGGACTTTTTGCAAAAAAAGAGTTTATTATTGCAGGATTTTTAGATTTAAAATTTGAGTATGGTGATATGGATTTAGCTTTTGATAAGTATGATGCCTATTGGGTATCTTCTCTTTGCCATTTTGGTTTCTCTAACTCTGTATTTAACCACGGTGACCCACAAGCTGGTGTGTTTGCTCCGTGTTCTGTTTACTTCTATATTCCAAAAGGTAAAAATGAACTTCATGTAGGATATGCTACAGTTGATAATTGGATTAGTACTACAGGAATTAAAGATAGTAAAAAAATAGCTTATATGAAAGAAATTTCAAATAGTGTTGAGAAGGCTTTTGAAGAGTTAGGTTTTGAAAAAGAGAGTGATAGTTCAAAAAAAGTAGAAACGCCTAAAGTAGAAAAAAAAGTTTCAGTAGCTAAAAAAGATGAAGTAAAAAAAGCTCCAATTACAGGTTCTTCTAATGTAAGTAGTCAACTTGCAGAACTTAAAGATATGGTAGCAAAACTTAGTAAAGATGTAAAAACAATTAAAAAAATACTAAACGAAGATTAGTATTTTTTGGGTAAAAAGATAGTATTTTACTATTTTTTTTAAATAGGGTATATTATTTCAATATATTTAAAGATAAAATGCTCTATTATAAATTAAAATTATACAAGGAGATTATATGCTTAAAAAGATTTTAAGTTTTATCGGTGCGATTACTGTAATTGGTGCAATAATCGGATATTTAACAATAGGAAGTAAAGTAGGTAGCCTACACCCTGATGCTATGGGTTACTATATGCAAATGTTTAATGGTGTTTTAGAGACAGGAAACTCTGCTGAAGCTATGATTAGAAAAGTAAAGATTAAAGATGATGTAACTACAGAAGATGTTATTGAAACAATGAACTCTATTGCAGAAGAGAATAACTTTTTAATTGTTGGTGATGCAAAAATGAATATTAAAAGTTCTCTTAAGAAAACAGGTAATAAAAAAGATAGATATATAAGAATTTTATCTTACTGTAGTCCAAGTATTGCACAACAGTTTATTGACTACTCAAGAGCTTATGGAGCATTTATGCCTTGTAGAGTTCTAATTGTAGAAGATGATGAGGGTAATAGATGGTTATACACAATGGCTATGGAACTTATGTTATTTGGAGGAAAACCATTACCACCTGAAATGATGAAAATGGCAGAACATGTTCGTTCAACTATGTATAGTATGATGGATAAAGCCGCAGCTGGTGATTTTTAATCATTACTTAATTTATAATTGGTGCAAAAATGCACCGATTAATTCTACTTCTTAAACAAATCCTCCCCTTAAAATTGATAAATATTTTTCATCTCCATATAACTGCGATTTAGATAATATTCTAATATTAAAAATATTAGGAAAAGATATGATAGAGAGATACTCAAGACCCGAAATGGCTAATAAATGGACTATGGAGGCTAAATATCAAGCTTGGCTAGATGTTGAATTAGCAGTTGTTAAAGCGTGGAATAGATTAGGTTTAATTCCTGATAATGATGCTAAAAAAATAGTAGAGAATGCTGGTTTTTCGGTTGAGAGAATAGATGAGATTGAGGCTATAACAAGACATGATTTAATTGCATTTACAACTTCTGTATCGGAGACTTTAGGTGAAGAGAGTCGTTGGTTTCACTATGGAATGACAAGTTCAGATACAGTTGACACTGCTGTAGCACTTCAAATGACAAGCTCTTTAGAGATTATTATAGAAGATGTTAAGATGATTATGGAGTCCATTAAAAAAAGAGCTTATGAGCATAAAATGACTTTAATGGTGGGAAGAAGTCATGGAATTCATGGTGAACCTATTACTTTTGGTTTAGTTTTAGCTGTTTGGTATGATGAGATGAAAAGACACCTAGAGAATTTAGAGCAGACTATGGAGGTTATTAGAGTAGGTCAAATAAGTGGAGCTATGGGAAACTTTGCTCACGCACCTCTTGAGCTTGAAGAGTATGCTTGTGAAGAGCTAGGATTGAAACCAGCACCAGTTTCAAATCAAGTAATTCAAAGAGATAGATATGCAAGATTAGCTACTGCTTTAGCCTTAATGGCAAGTTCTATAGAGAAGTTTGCAGTTCAAGTTAGACATTGGCAAAGAACCGAAGTTTATGAGTGTGAAGAGTTTTTTGCTAAAGGTCAAAAGGGAAGTTCTGCTATGCCACATAAAAGAAATCCAATTTTAACTGAAAATATTACAGGACTTGCTAGAATTATAAGAGCTTTTGCTACTCCTGCTATGGAGAATGTGGCACTTTGGCATGAGAGAGATATTAGTCATAGTTCAACAGAGAGATTTTGGTTACCAGATAGCTTTATTACAGCTGATTTTATGCTTCATAGAATGAATGGAGTAATTGCTAATTTAACTGTAATGCCTGAAAATATGATGAAAAATTTGAACTTAACAGGTGGATTAGTATTTTCTCAAAGAGTTCTACTTGAACTACCACTTGCAGGAGTGAGTAGAGAAGATGCCTATAAGATAGTACAAAGAAATGCTATGAAAGTTTGGGAAGAGATACAACAAGGAAAAGCTACAACCAATGAAACAGGTGAGTCTCTATATCTACAGTATCTTTTAGCAGATAAAGAGTTAAGAGAGTCTCTAAGCGAAGAGCAGATTAGAGAGTGCTTTAACTTTGACTACTATACTAAAAATGTGGATAAAATCTTCTCAAGGGTTTTTAAATAGAGATAAAAAAACTTCAAATATAGCAACTATAAAAAGTTGCTTCTACAAAAAATCATTTTCAAGGGATATAATATATGATAAGAGTTGTAAAACGAGATGGTCGAGTTGAGACATTAAATATTAAAAAAATTCAAAAATATACAGCCGATGCCGTTGCTGGTCTAAAAGATGTGAGTCAGAGTGAATTAGAGGTTGACGCAAAACTTCAATTTAGAGATATGATAAGCTCGGAAGATATACAGCAGACCATGATAAAGACAGCTGTAGATAAGATAGATATTGACAGACCAGATTGGACATTTGTAGCATCAAGACTATTTCTATATGACCTTTATCATAAAGTTAGTAGATTTACAGGTTATGGACACCTAAGAGACTATTTAGAGAGAGGAGAAAAAGAGGGGCAAATACTCTTAGGTCTAAAAGATAAGTATGATTTAGATGATTTAAATAGTTATATAAAGCCAGAAAGAGATTTACAATTTACATATTTAGGAATTAGAACACTATATGATAGATATTTATTAAAAGATAGCAATGCAAACCCAATAGAGTTACCTCAACAGCTATTTATGGGTGTTGCTATGTTTCTAGCTCAAAATGAGTTTGATTGTCAATCTTGGGCAAAAAAGTTTTATGATATTATTAGTAAATTTGAAGTTATGGTAGCAACTCCAACTTTAAGTAATGCAAGGACTCCACGGCATCAGTTGTCTAGCTGTTTTCCAAAAGGGGAAAAAGTTTTAACTTATAATGGTTTTAAAAATATAGAAGAGATAGAAGTTGGTGATTTTGTATTAACTCATAAAAATAGATTTAAAAAAGTTTATGAACTATTAGAGAGAGATTATAATGGGAAATTATATAATTTTAGTATATCAGGATTTGAAAAAAATACTTTAAAGTGTACTGAAGAACACCCAATTTTAAGTATTGATAAAGATGAGATTAAATGTATTAGGAAGGGAAAACTCTGTATTTTAAATCAAGGCATATATAAGAGATGTTTTAAACTAAAAGGTGAATATAAAAATGATTGTGAGCTTTTAAATAAAGATTTTATATCAACTCCTAAATGGAGAGAAGCAAAAGATATTAAAGAGGGTGATTTTATTCAAATCTCATATCCTATATATACTCATAATGAAAAAGAGATATTGGTTAGTGATTATATTAAACTAAAAGGAGTAGATATAGTTAATGACAAACTTATAATAAAAAGAGAGAGTTGTGGATATGAGTATTATGCTAGAAGTTATTATAATAATCAAATAATACCTATTAAAAATACTATTCCATTAAATGATGATTTTATGAGACTTATAGGTTATTATATAGCAGAAGGTTATGCTCAAAAAGACTTATCTTCAGTTCATTTTACTTTTGGTTCAAAAGAGAAAGATTATATTAATGATACAGCTAATATTATAAAAAATCTATTTGATATAGATGTAAATATAAAAGCAAATAGAGATAATTCTACTTCTGTATCAATACATAATAAACTATTTGCTACATTTCTATATAATTTAATAGGAAGTGGATTTGATAAAAAATATCTAACAGATATAATCTTATATGCCAGAAATCAAAAACATATTTTAATAGGTGCATTTAGAGGTGATGGGTGTACTATTGATAATGGTATGGCTCTATCTTTATCTAATAAAGAGTTAATTAAACAGTTATATAATGTAGCTCTAAGAGAGGGATTAACTCCTAAAATTAGAGTTCCCTCACTATCCAAATTAGCAACTACTCAACCTTATATTTTAGAAATACTTTATCTAAATGATAAAGAGTTTATAGAACTTGTTGGTAAAAATTTACATAAAATAGAGGTTAAAGAGTTAAAAAAAGATGGCTCTTTGGTTGGACGAGCTATTAATCAATTTTGGTTTAATAATAACTTTTTTGCAAAAGTGAATAGTGTAGAGTTAGAAGATACTAATGAAAAGGTATATAATCTTGAAGTAGAAGATGACCACAGTTATGTAGTAAATAATATTGCTGTTCATAATTGTTATATAGGCTCAACAAGTGACAATATAGAAGGTATTTTTGATGCCTATAAAGAGATGGCACTTTTAAGTAAATTTGGTGGTGGAATTGGTTGGGATTGGTCACAAGTTAGAGGAATGGGGAGCTATATAGATGGACATAAACACGCCGCTGGTGGTATTATTCCATTTTTAAAAATTGCTAATGATGTGGCTATTGCTGTTGACCAGTTGGGGTGTGTTGCTAAGAACTCTTTTGTTAAGGTTTTAGATAAAAATAGAGAACTTAAAACTATAAAAATATCAGAGGTTCAAATAGATGATTTGATAGAGAGTTTTAATATCAAACTCAATAAGGTAGAGTATAGAAAAGTAGAAAAAGTACATGAGTTAGAAGTTAAAAAAGAAAATCAAATAAAAATATCTTTTAAAAATGGATATATTATTACTTCAAAATGGCACCCAATGGCTATAAAGTGTGATAATGGATATTTTTATAAGAGAAGTGATGAGATTAAAATTGGAGAGTTTGGAGTAGATAGTAAAGGTAGAGTTGATAAAATCATATCTATAGATAATCAACCTAATATCTCAGAAGAGTATATGGATTTAACTATAGAGGGTACAAATAATTACTTCTGTTCAACAGATAACAGAGATGGAAATTTCCACCTAATTCATAATACAAGAAAAGGGGCAATAGCCGTCTATATAGAGCCATGGCATATAGATATAAAAGATTTTCTTGATTTAAAAAAGAATTCAGGAGAAGAGAGAAGAAGAGCGCATGATTTATTTCCTGCTTTATGGTTAAATGATATATTTATGCAAAGAGTTCAAGAAGATGGGCTTTGGACTCTATTTGACCCTTATGAGGTTGAGGAGCTTACAACTCTATATGGTGATGATTTTAATAAAAGATATTTAGAATTAGAAAAGAGTGAAAATATAACAAAAGAGATAATATCAGCTAAAGGGTTATGGAAAGATATATTAAGAAGTTACTTTGAAACAGGTAACCCATTTTTAACTTTTAAAGATACAGCTAATAGAGTAAACCCTAATAGACATAGTGGTGTTATTAGAAGTAGTAACTTATGTTGTGAGATTTTCCAAAATACTGCCTCAAACCATTATAAAATAAAATTAACTTATACAGATAAGAGCATAGATATTTTTGAAGAGGAAGAGATAGTAACTGTTGATAGTGGAGTGAGTAAACCTGCTAAAAAAATTACAGCACTTGATAGCTTAAATGGTAAAAGAGTTTGGATGGTAGATAAAGAGAAGAGCGATGGAGATACAGCAGTTTGTAATTTAGCATCTATTAATCTATCTAAAATAAATACCCCTAAAGATATAGCTAGAGTAGTACCAACTGCTATTAGAATGCTTGATAATGTTATTGATTTAAACTTCTATCCATTAGCAAAAGTTAAAAAGACAAATGAAAAAACTCGTGCTATAGGATTGGGAGTTATGGGTGAGGCTCAAATGTTAGCAGAGAGTAAAATAAAATGGGGTTCTAATAAACATCTAATGAGAGTAGATGAGATTATGGAGTCTGTATCTTATTATGCTATTAAAGCATCTAGTGATTTAGCTTTAGAAAAAGGGAAATATCCTGAATATAGTGGTTCAGATTGGAGTAAAGGAATTTTTCCAATAGATAAAGCAAATAGTGAAGCTTGTAAATTGGTAGATAGAGGTGGACTGTTTGGTTATACTCATAATTGGTTAGAGCTTAAAGAGAAAGTAAAAAGAGATGGTATGAGAAATGGCTACCTTATGGCTATTGCTCCAACCTCATCTATATCTATTTTAACAGGAACTACACAAGCTATTGAGCCTGTATATAAAAGAAAGTGGTTTGAGGAGAACCTATCTGGTCTTATTCCTGTTGTTGTTCCAAATCTATCTCCTAATACTTGGGAGTATTATACTCCAAGTTATGAGTTAGACCAAAATCTACTTATAAAAGCTGGGGCTATTCGTCAAAAGTGGATTGACCAAGGACAGAGTTTAAATATATTTATTAGATTAGATAGGGCTAGTGGAAAATATCTAAATGAGATTTATATGAATGCTTGGAAATATGGGTTAAAATCAACCTATTATCTAAGAAGTCAATCTCCAGAGACAACTAATGATATTGAAGATAGGTCTCAAGAGTGTATTGGTTGTCAGTAATATATTAAAAAAATTAAGAAGGTAAAGATGATACTAAGCATAGAGAGTAGCTGTGATGATAGCTCAATAGCAATTACAAGTATAAAAACAAATAAATTACTTTTTCATAAAAAAATATCCCAAGAGGCTAAACACGCCTCTTATGGTGGAGTTGTTCCAGAACTAGCCTCACGGCTTCATGCTATAGATTTACCTAATATATTTGAAGAGACAAAACCGTATCATAGCAATTTAAAAGCCGTAGCAGTTACTAATCAACCAGGTCTTGGAGTTACTCTTTTAGAGGGTATTGCTATGGCAAAAACTATAGCTGTGGTTAAAAATATTCCTCTAATTCCAGTACATCACTTAAAAGGACATATCTACTCTCTATTTATAGAAAAAGATGAAATCTTACCCCTTTTAGTTCTTCTAATTTCAGGAGGACACACTCAAATTATAAGAGTAGAGGGTTTAAATAGTATGAAAATATTAGCCTCAACCATAGATGATAGTGTTGGTGAGAGTTTTGATAAGGTGGCTAAAATGATGGGGTTAAGTTACCCAGGTGGACCTATTATTGAGAAGTTAGCAAAAGATGGAGATGAAGATAGATTTAATCTACCAGTCCCATTAAGAAACTCTAAACTTATAGCATTCTCTCTATCTGGACTTAAAAATGCTGTAAGAGTTACTATAGAGAGTTTAGGTGGTGCTGTAGAGATGAGTAGAAAAGATAAGTGTGACCTATCGGCATCTTTCCAAAAAGTAATAAAACTACATCTTATTCAAAAGAGTAAAAAAATCTTTAAAACTGAAAATATTAAAGATTTTGCAATAGTAGGAGGAGCTAGTGCCAATCTGTATATTAGAGATGCTTTTAATAAATTATGTAAAGAGTTTGGAAAAGAGTTACACACTGTACCACTAGAGTTTTGCTCTGATAATGCAGCTATGATAGGAAGATATGCTATTGAAGCTTATAAGAAAAGACTATTTATTGACCCTTATGATATAGATATTGTTAGTAATAAAAAACGCCAAAGTGGAACTGAACTTTAATTATCTATTATTAACACAATTTAACCAATATTACGATAAAATATAAGGTTTTATATAAAAAATAAATTATACTTTATGGAGTCTCTTAAATGGCAGAATATGGTGCAAGTAATATTAAAGTCCTCAAAGGATTAGAAGCAGTTAGAAAAAGACCTGGTATGTATATTGGGGATACATCAACAAAGGGTCTTCACCACCTAGTCTATGAGGTTGTAGATAACTCTATAGATGAGGCAATGGCAGGTTTTTGTGATACAATTAAGGTAACTCTAACAAAAAATGGTTCAGCAATTATTGAAGATAATGGTAGAGGTATCCCTGTCGCTCTTCACCCTACAGAAAAAATATCAGCAGCGACAGTTGTATTAACAGTTTTACATGCTGGTGGTAAATTTGATAAAGATACATATAAAGTCTCTGGTGGTCTTCACGGTGTTGGGGTATCTGTTGTAAATGCACTATCTAAAGAGTTACACTTAACAGTATATAAAGATGGAAATGTTTATGAACAATCTTTTAAAAAGGGTATTCCACAAGAGCCTTTAAAAACAACAGGTACTACAAGAAAAAAGGGTACTAAAATAGAATTCTTTGCAGATGAGACTATCTTTACAGAGAGTGTCAATTTCCAAAAAGAGATTTTAATGAAGAGGTTTAAAGAGTTAGCCTATTTAAACCCAAGAATAAAAATTGATTTTAGAGATGAAAGAGATGGCACAAAAGAGTTATATCATTTTGAGGGTGGAATTAAACAGTTTGTAGAAGATATGAACACAAAAGAGCCACTCTCAACTGCACAATTTTTTCAAGGAAAAGCTGATGATATAGAGATAGATATAGCTATAATGTACTGTAATGCAGATAGTGAAAAGTCTCTATCATTTGTAAATAATATTAAAACAGCAGATGGTGGAACACATGAAGCAGGATTTAGAGCAGGACTTACAAGGTCTATGGCTAGATATATCTCTAAAAATGCTAGTGCAAAAGAGAAGGGTGTAAAAATTACAGGTGAGGATTGTAAAGAGGGTTTAATAGCTATTGTATCTGTTAGAGTTCCAGAGCCTCAATTTGAGGGGCAAACAAAAGGAAAATTAGGTTCAAGTTATGTAAGACCTCTAGTTCAAAAGTTCTTCTCTGAAAAGTTTAATAAATATCTTGAAGAGAACCCAATAGAGGCAAAAGCGATAATGGCACAAGTTCTTTTAGCTGCTAGAGGAAGAGACGCTGCAAAAAGAGCTAAAGACCTTGTTAAAAGAAAAGACTCTATGAGTGTGGGGACTTTACCTGGAAAATTGGCAGATTGTCAAACTAAAGATGCTTCTTTAGCTGAAATTTATCTTGTGGAAGGAGATAGTGCTGGTGGGTCGGCAAAACAAGGAAGAGATAGAGTTTTTCAAGCTATTTTACCATTAAAGGGTAAAATTTTAAATGTAGAAAAGGCAAGATTAGAGAAAATCTTAAAATCTGATGAAATTAAAAATATGATTACAGCTTTAGGTTGTGGAATTGGTGATGAGTTTAATGAAGATAAATTAAGATACCATAAAGTTATAATTATGACTGATGCTGATGTTGATGGTTGTTTAAGAGGAGATACTAAAGTTAAACTTTTAGATGGAACTTATAAATCTATGGAAGAGTTAGCAGATATTTATCCATCTGAAAAAGATAAGTTTTGGGTTTGGGCTAGTGATAAAAATGGAAATCCCACTCCTGCAAAAGCTCATAGTGTAAGAGTAACTAAAAAAGTTAAAAAGCTTTATAGAATAACTTTAGATAATGATTTTATTATTGAAGCTACAGATAATCACCCTTTTAGATTAATAAATGGGGAGTATGTAAGGGCTGATGAATTAAAAATAGATACTAGATTTTCAGAAAATAGAGTATTGAAATCCATTGAAATTATAGAAGTAGAAGAAACTCCTGTTTATGATTTGACTGTTGATAAGTATCATAATTTTGCTATTAAAGCTGGAGAAGATAGTTCTATTTTTGTTCATAATTCTCATATCCAAACTCTTCTAATGACATTCTTCTTTAGATTTTTAAAGCCTATTATAGAGAAAGGTTATCTATATTTAGCTCAACCTCCACTCTATAGATATAAAAAAGGGAAAAATGAGACATATCTAAAAGATGATAAGGCTTTAAATGACTTTTTAATTGAAAATGGTATTGGTGTATTGGACTCTTATAGTATGGGAATAAAGGATTTAACTGAACTCTTTAAACTTGTAGCTTATTATAAAATGACTCTAAAAGAGATAGAAAAAAGATTTGCTTTGCCTGAAGTCGTTAGATATATGATAGAAAACCCTGATATTATCTCTAATAATAATAAAGATTTATCTTTAATGCTTGAAAAATATATTGCTGATTTGGGGTATAACATTTTGACTAAGAGTGTAAATGAAGAGTTAATCCAATATTTTGTTCAGACTAATGATGGACTTGAAGAGCTTATTATTAATGATATTCTATTTACATCTCCACACTATAATGAAGCTATATATATGTATAAAAAAATTCAAGATAGAATTACTGATGAGTTTAAAGATAAAGATATTTTAGAGCTTTTAGAAAAGGTTGAGAGTAGTGCTAAAAAGGGTGCGTATATTCAAAGATATAAAGGTTTAGGTGAAATGAACCCTGAACAACTTTGGGAGACAACTATGAACCCTGAAGATAGAAGACTTTTAAAAGTTGTTATTAATGATGATGAGGTAGCTAGTGAAGCATTTGTTCTATTTATGGGTGATGAGGTTGAACCAAGACGAGCCTATATTGAGACACATGCTAAAGATGTTAAACATTTAGATGTATAAAGGGGAATTAATGAAATATGGTGAAAAAGAGATAGTAGAGTTTAATATAGACTCTAGTGAAAATTATTGGGATAATAACCACCCTAAAAATTATGTAATTGATATAGAGTTGCCTGAATTTATGTGTAAATGTCCTAGAAGTGGGTATCCTGATTTTGCTACTATTAAACTTAGTTACTCTCCTAATAAAAAAGTAATTGAGCTAAAAGCCCTAAAACTCTATATTAATAGTTTTATAAATAGACATATATCTCACGAAAACTCTGCTAATGAGATTTTTGATGCACTATATAAAAATTTAGACCCTAAGTGGATAAAGATTATAGCTGATTTTAACCCTAGAGGTAATGTGCATACTATTATTACTATAGATAGTAGAGATAATTAATATAAAAGGAGTATTATGAAAAAGATATTAATATTGTTAATTTTATCTCTTATTTTTATAGATGCAGAGACAATTAAAGTTGATTATAAAGTTGAATTCGGAATTGTGGGAGAGATTGGAATTGCTCATGCTAAACTAATAAGAGATGATAATAGTTATGAGATAGATATAAAACTTAAATCTACAGGTATTACTAAAGTGTTATCAAGAGATAGACAAGAGGAGCATATATCTAAAGGTCATATAGAGAATGGTGTAATGGTATCTGACCTATATCAAATTATAAAAACAAGTGGTTCTAAAAGTAGTAATAGGGTATATACTATAGACCATAAAACCAAAAAAGTGGTAAGAAGTGATAAAAAGTGGAAAAACGGAAAACTTTATAAAGAGAGAATAAAGGTTATGAAAACCTACTCCAAAGATGACCTTCTGACACTATATTTTAATTTAGATAATTATATAAAAGATAAAACTATAAGTAGGGATTATAGATTTAGTGCTGTTGGTGCAGAGATACAAAAAGGTTATGTTGATATTCATATTCCTAAAAAAAGTGAAATGTCAGAATATAAAGAGCTTTTAGGAGATAATGGAGCCTGGTATGCTAGAGCTATTGTTAATCAAAAGATATTCTCTAGTAGTAAAGGAGAACTCTTTTTAAGTGTTGGAGAAAATGGAATTACAAAAAAAGCTGTTTTAAAAGATTTGATTTTCTTTGGAGATATTAGAGCCTTTAAAATAAATAAATAAATTTTTATTACTCTATACTAAAATTAATATTTAAGAATTTATTTATATTTTGAGAGTATAATAATTAACTACACTTTAGACAAAATCACCCACTCTCTTCATAACAATCATACTCCAAAACCCCCAAAAACTTATTATTCTCAAAATCCCCATCAATCATTTTATCAACTTTAGGAAAAAACAGCCCAATAT